>CADCWO010000068.1:0-4093 GCA_902806435.1 uncultured Synechococcales cyanobacterium
ATTCACAGCGAGCTGATCAAGACCAGCAAAATCAGAACTGCCATTCGCAGTTGACTTGATAGTTGGTACTAATGAGAGCGAAGTATGGTGAACAGTTTCTACCAAATGTTATTTCTACAGAGTCAGCTCCCAGAGGAATTTTGGGGACATGATTGAGTGTTAACTAAACCCGCTCCCAGTAGTAAAAGAAGATTAACCTGACGGCTGAGGCACGTAGACTGCATCACTACCGCAACCGATCTCGGTAGTGATGCAAAAATCTCCTCAAACGCTATCTACAGTGATGTAAGTTACAAAGCAGACACTACTGATAGTATTTTCCAGATTTTTTGCAACACTACCGAGAATTACTCCTCTATGTCTAAATCTCGCCATGAACATACTACGCAAGGGACAAGTGATAGGAGTGCCAAAGCGAGATGCTCAAGCGCAACTAAATTTCATGGACAAAATTTTCCAGTTCGCTGCCTAAGTGAAGAAATAGGTGCGGCAATTCACGTTTTATCCGATTTTTGCAACACAACCACTTTTTGCAACAAAACATAACCGTGAGCGATTACGCTAGATCGATGACAATTTTGCCGAAGAGTTCTGGTGATGACTGCGCTCGATAGGCATCCTTGGCCTCCTCAAAGCGGAACCTACGATCAATAGGTGGTCGGATTTTGTGAGTGTCGATCGCCTGCACCATCGCTTCGTACATTTCTGCATTGCCAACGGCGATGCCGCGGACAGTCGCGCCCTTACTGAGCAACGAGACGAATTCTAGAGGATCATCAGTAATTGTCATTAACCCCATCAGTGCAACTTCGCCCCCATAGCTGAGTGCCGTCAGTGACTGATTGAGCGCACCTGCGCCGGCGGCATTAACGACCTTATTAACGCCGCCAAATCGCTCGAACACCGCTTTTCCCCAATCTGGAGTGTCCCGATAGTTAATACCCTCACCCGCACCAAGCTCTACCCACCGCTGCAGCTTAGCATCCTGGCTTGATGTAGCGATCACTTGAGCACCTGCTGCTTGTGCAAAAAGCATGGCGAAAAGCGATACGCCGCCGCTACCCAGAACCAGAACCTTGCTACCTGCTCCAACTAAATGGCCGCTGTGGATGGCGTTCCACGCTGTCAGGGCAGCGCAGGGCAGCGTTGCGGCTTCGGCGTAGTCTAAGCTGGCTGGCGCTCGCACGACGCGATTGACGGGCAGAACAACATATTCAGACAGCATTCCGTCTTCATTAAGTGATCCCAGGCCAAAGCCAAGATCTCCTTCGGGTATCCCTCGAAGCCATGCAAAGTACAACCCCGTGACTCGATCACCGACGGCCCAAGTCTCGACACCCACCCCGATCGCATCGATCTCACCCGCTCCATCCGAAATCGGTACGAGATCCCGCTCAGGTAGCCTGCTACCGAACTGCCCCCTGAGTATCAACTGGTCGCGATAGTTGAGTGACACTGCATAAATGCGGATACGAACCTCACCCGCTTTAGGCTCTGGCATCGGCGCATCTTCAAGCACGAGTCCATCAAGCTCTGTCGTTCCAGCCTTCAAAATCCAACGTCGCATATGTAAGTTCCTGTTTTAGTATTTTTCTCAGCACAAACCTGGTTGATCCGCCTCTAAATGCTGAAGGTTCTCACTATCGCTCTAGCTTTTGCCGCTCAGAAAAATCAAGCAACGTTCTCGGCTGGTGCTTCAAGCGTCGCCATGTCGATCACCAGACGATAGCGCACCTCTCCCCGAGCAAGCCGTTCAAACCCGTCGTTAATATCCACTGCTGCAATGACCTCGACATCGGCTGCGAGGTTATGCTGGCTACAGAAGTCCAGCATCTCCTGCGTTTCCAGCGTCCCTCCAGACCCGGAACTTGTTAGCCGCCGCCGCCCCATAGTGAGCAGAACAGGGGTAAACTCCATGTGATTAGGAATGCCAAGACAGCATAACGTGCCATCAAGCGTGAGCGAAAGCAGATACGGGTCCAGCGGATGTCGGGCTGACACAGTGTCAAGGATGAAATCGAAGCGATATTTCTGAACTGCCATCTTTTCGGGGTCAGTTGACAAGATAACCTCGTCCGCCCCCAGTGCCAGTCCATCAGCAAGTTTTTTCTCGGAAGTGCTAAACAGAACGACATGCGCGCCCATCGCGTGAGCAAATTTCACCGCCATGTGGCCCAGTCCGCCTAGGCCGACAATGCCAACCGTCTTGCCAGGTCCCACGTTCCAGTGACGCAGCGGTGACCAAGTGCTTATTCCGGCGCAGAGCAACGGTGCTACGCTTGCTGGATCAAGACCCGACGGTAAGTGATAAGCGAAATCGGTATTGACGACATATTCGTTTGAGTAGCCGCCGCGTGTGATGCTACCGTCTTGCCTGTCGCTGCCATCGTAGGTAGTTGTCGGAAATTCACGGCAATACACTTCTTGGTGGCTCAGGCAAGGTGGACACTGGCGGCAGGAATCGACGATGTTGCCCACCGCTACCGCATTGCCGATTTGAAACTTCGTGACATCCGCACCAATCGCCGTCACCTCGCCCACGAATTCGTGACCTGGAACCAAAGGAAAGCGGCTATTTCCGTGAATCGCGTGCAGATCGCTGTGGCAAATGCCGCAGAACTGAATCTTGACGGCAATGTCATCAGGTCTTAATGCTCTGCGCTCAAATGCCCAGGGAACAAGGCGCTCCCCATGGCTGAGAACGGCAAGTCCATAACACAAGCGCATTGATTGATTCCGTTCTAAAGAGGTGTTACTTGGCATTTGCTGTTTTTCCTCTAGTGGGTTAGCGACAAGCTACAACAATAGATCAAATGCAACTTATTTACTAGATAGTATAATTGGCATACACCTGTGAATTATATGCATTAATGAAGCGCGACGAACTGAACGACTTAGCTGCATTCGTGATAGTTGCTGACGAGATGAGCTTTACACGCGCCGCGTCGAAGCTGGGGATGTCCCCCTCTGCCTTAAGCCACGCCATGAAAGTGCTTGAAGACCGTCTAGGTTTGCAATTGCTGGCGCGAACAACCCGGAGAGTTTCAACGACCGAGGCGGGCGAGCGGCTGTTAAAGACTTTGCGACCTGCCTTCGAGGACATCAGCGCTGAGCTGACTGCTCTAGCTGGGCTGCGTGACAAGCCTGCCGGAACTCTGCGGATCACCACACCGAGGCACGCAGCAACCTCTGTTCTATGGCCCATGCTACCGGGTTTCCTGAGCGCGTATTCAGATATCCGTGTCGAGATTACGATCGACGAAGGTCTGTCTGACATTATCGAGAGCCGATATGATGCTGGCATCCGGTTCGGTGAGAAGGTCGCCAAAGACATGGTTACCGTGCGGGTCAGCTCGAACATTCAGGTGGCGATCGTCGCGTCACCCTCCTATTTCGCTGACCATCCCGTCCCGAACACACCGAAAGACCTCGCTGAACACCGCTGCATCAACTACCGCTTCTCGACATCTGGAGGCTTGTATCTTTGGGAATTTGAGGAGGGGGGGCGGCCATTTCAGGTAAGGGTCGATGGACCTCTGGTCTTCAATGACGGCGATATGATTCTCGCGGCTGCCTTGGCAGAACAAGGTATTGCGTATCTCTTTGAGGATCAAATTGCTGATTATGTTGTCGAGGGTCAACTGATCCGGATCTTGACAGAGTGGTGCCCGACCTTTCCCGGCTACTACCTGTATCATCCTAACCGCCGCCAGACACCCCCAGCATTAACTGCGTTGGTTAATGCTCTGCAGGTTGTGTTGCAAAAATCGGACGAGACACAAAATTCCATTGCCTAGTTGTGGAGTCAGGCAACCACTTCGAAAATTTGGGCCATGAAGTTCAGTTGAGCTAGCACATCTCCTTTTGGCACTCTTATCACTTGTCCCTTCTGCAGCATGTGCATCGCCTCATAACCCTTGATGGTTCTCCTGGCTGTGTTGAAGGATTTGAACCCCAACCCTGGCTTGATCAGTCGCTGCAGGAACCTGTGGTCTTGCTCAATCACGATGTTCAGGTACTTGTTTTGTCGCAGCACGACCGATTGGGGCAGCATCTTGTCCTCCTGAAGAGTAGCAAAAGCTGAGGGATAAGT
>CADCWO010000068.1:4103-4392 GCA_902806435.1 uncultured Synechococcales cyanobacterium
AAATAACGTCCTTACCTGTTTATGTAGGGCTATAAGTCTTGTGCTTGTCGGCATTGATCACCCTTGGCGTTGAGCTGTTTCTGGCATTAAAGGTTTTGCGGAAGAACCGTTTTGCAGCAGTAGCCTCCCGCTTAGCTGTGAGGAGAAAGTCCAAGGTATCGGTTGTGTCGCAAAAACTTTTTAAGGACAAACGAGCTGTATCGTTTGCATTCCCTTAAGCAGCAATTCCAAAGAGTTCTTCAATAAACTTGGCTTGAGAGACACTATCCCCTCGATCGATGCCGTTTAC
>CADCWO010000069.1 GCA_902806435.1 uncultured Synechococcales cyanobacterium
TCAAATTTAGCATGTAAGAATTTTTTTGAAGTTTAATGCTTTAAATATGATGTGGCTATCCAAACAATCTATAGTGTGGAACTGTAGCTCAAGCACCATAATTTTGAAGGTTAAAGTTCATTCTCAAGTGCAAACTGGAGACCTTTCCTAAACAGCCTTTTAATCCTAGATAAATTTATTGTGGCTGAGGTTCATACTGCAATCTAACCACGCTGAGCGGGTAATTGGAGCGCTAGTTGAGATGTAATCTACACCTGTTTCGGCTACGTCTCGAATCGTTTCTAAGGTAATGTTGCCCGAGGCTTCAATTTTGACCCGGTGGTGTTGCCGGATCAATTCTACCGCTTGTTGCATCTGCTCTAGTGGCATGTTATCGAGCATGATGATGTCTGCTTTGTGCTTTAAAGCTTCTTCTACGCCAGCTAATGTCTCGGTTTCTACCTCAATCGCGAGGGGATAAGGAATTGAGCCACGGACTCGAGCGATCGCTGGTCCAATTCCACCCACAGTGGCAATATGGTTGTCTTTGATCATGACGGCATCATCAAGGCCCATCCGATGGTTAATCGCTCCACCAACCTGAGTAGCATATTTTTCTAAAAGTCGCAGACCAGGAGTTGTTTTGCGGGTATCCACCAGTTGTGTAGATAGATCAGCAATCTGATTGACGTAGCGCTGGGTTAGGGTAGCGATGCCACTAAGGTGCATCACTAAGTTAAGAGCAACCCGTTCTCCCATTAATAGAGCTTGAGCAGGCCCATGCAACCGTGCAATTACCGTACCTGGTTGGCACTGAGTGCCTTCAGTTATCGTGGCTGAAAAACTAGCTTGACTACTTAAAAGTTGAAACACTCTAGAGGCAATTGGCAGTCCAGCAACAACTCCAGCTTCTTTTACTATCCACTCTGCCCGCACTGATTCGAGTGAGCTATCTGCTGGAAACAAAGCACCAGTTGTGCGATCGCCACGACCAATATCCTCAACCAACCAACTGTGTAGCAAGGAATCAAGCAAAATAAAAGGTGGTAAACCAGCAGTAATACCCACAGCTTCTTACTCCTTTAGTGTTCATTTTCTTGGGGTACTAGTTGTTGCCAGTACCTATCCTTCTGCGTCAGTACTTTCGGCTGCTATTGATCTCTAATCGTCAAACCGTCCTACTACCTGAACGGATTAGCTGTTTAGTATTCTATTGAAGCTTACATTTGCTTAGCAATCTGCTTCAATAGTGCACCTTCGTACCAGAATTACTAACAGTGCATTTTCCGTTTGCTTGCACCTGAAGAAAAAAGAAGGCAAGAGGAGTTACCAAAAGTTCATACTTTTGGTAACTAAGCTGAGACTTATCGCTATACCCCCAGGGGAATTCGAATCCCCGTCGCCTCCGTGAAAGGGAGGTGTCCTAGGCCTCTAGACGATGGGGGCCTATCCATCAAGCCTTTAATAAGTTAACGAATAAAGCCTGACGCTGTCAACCCAGTCTTGCCTTTAGAACTTGCCACCCCTCAATTTTACGATTTAATGATTGAAGGACTGTAGCTGGGGGTGCAGCGTCAAGTAGATGGAGACAGGTGGGCTTAAAGGTATCAGTGAACAAATCCTAACTGATTTGGAGCAACGCCAGAGCGGGTTGAGCAAGCCTCGCCGGGAAGGACTGGCTCTGTTAGTCATATGTTGTCTGAACAGACGCCAAACTTGATGGTCTTAGCCAGCGCCTCGGCAAATCGGTAGCAATGAGAAACGCTACCAGTACATCAACCGGTTTTTAGGCAGCGACAAAGTTGAGGTGGCCTCTGTCATGAGGGGCTACGTGCTTCAGTGATGCCGCAGACTCACCCAATCAGGGGAGCAATTAGTACTGATGCTGGATCAAAGCAAAGTCGGCAAGGGCTTCGACGTTTTAATGCTCAGCGTGCGCGTGGACCAGCGAGCCTTGCCAGTGTTGTGGACAGTGCAGCAGACCCGAGGTGCGATTGGCTTTGCTGAGCAACGCTGCTTACTGGAAGCGGTTGTCCAGATGCTTCCTGCTAGCCCAGTGGTGCTGATGGCAGACCGATTTTATGGCACACCAGCATTAGTCGAGTGGTGTCAGACTCATCAATGGCGTTACCGGATTCGGCTCAAAGGCAACCTGATCTTCGAGCATCTAGGAGGTGAGGTCACGGGCAAGGATGCCGCATCTTGGGGCATGAGGGCGCTTAACCAGGCGACCTTCAACAACAGCGCGATTCAAACCAACATCGGCATTGTCCATCAGGCTACTCATGAGGAGCCTTGGATCATTGCCATGGATTGCCCTGCCTCTGAATACAAGGCACTCGACTATAGCTGGCGTTGGGGTATTGAAGCAATGTTTTCAGATTTCAAGTCTTGCGGCTTTGACCTGCCTCGAACGCAACTCCAGCATGCGGAGCGCATTGAGCGACTGATTTTGGTCATGAGTCTGGCCCTCTACTGGGCTACCTCGGCGGGCATCACTGACCCCGCTGCTTCCCCCAGCTCCCAAAAAAACGCTTCCGCTCCCAGTGTTCCTTCTTTACAACAGGGTTGCGTATTATCATCAGAGCTATCCGCAATGCTTTGCCAATTCAGTCTCTCTGGATATCCTGGAAATTTGAGGGGTGGTGAGGCCTTTAGAATCTCTAGAGTAGACTTCCTAGCGGTTTTCGATCTAGAATCCTGATTAAGTTTGCGTCTCAAAGCTCTTATCAACGTAGCCAGGTAAATTGACAGTGACTTTACTTATCTAACTACCTTGCCTTTGTTGACCATTAGCGTTTTCTACGGCCAGAATGAGCCCGAAGGGTTTGCCAATAAAGCCTGGATCATTAACTGCCGGATAGATCTATTGATAAAGACATATTAAGGAGCATCATGGCTTACGAATTACCTGACTTACCGTACGACTACAATGCTCTAGAGCCTTACATGTCGGCACGTACGCTCGAATTTCATCATGATAAGCATCATGCTAAGTACGTGAGCACCTTTAACGAGATGACAAAGGATACGGAGCTAGAGGAAAAGCCAATTGAGGATGTGATTAAGATTGCCTTTCAGGACTCATCCAAGAGCGGCATATTCAACAATGGGGCTCAAGCTTGGAATCATACCTTCTATTGGAATTGCTTGACACCTAATGGTGGTGGTACTCCAAATGGAGATCTAGCTGAAAAATTAAATGCTGCCTTTGGCGGTTTCGACAAATTTAAAGAAGAATTTAAGAACGCTGCGGCCACGCAATTTGGTAGCGGGTGGGCCTGGCTCGTCAGTGATGGAGGAACGTTGAAAGTAACTAAGACCTCCAATGCTGAAAATCCTATTGCCCATGGTCAAACGCCTTTGCTGACCCTAGATGTTTGGGAACATGCCTACTATCTCGATTACCAAAACAAGCGGCCCGACTTTATTCAGGCTTTTCTAGATCAGATGGTTAACTGGGATTTCGTAGCGAAAAATCTTGCTACTGCTTAAGCTTTCCTGATCTTATAAGAACAACTAGAGAGTAGCTTAAGCTTCTTATCAGATAAGGATGACAAGGCAATTCACAGTAGGCAGTTGCAAAAGTTTGTAACTGCCTTGTTTGTTTCAGCTTCTTTACCCACCGGAGCAGAAGTTATAGCTGCTCCGATCTGCCTGACTTTAGCTTAATTATGACTGGAGGTTCGCCAGCCATGTCTGAACCAATTCAACCTGTTACTCTACCTCCTGTTCAAGACCCTCAGCAAGAAGCCCAATGGCTAGAGGTGTCTCTACATCAATGGCTCGACCAAGAATTTATTCCAGAGGTGGTGAATCAAGAGATCGCTCAACAGGCCGCTCGAGTTTATTGCCGTCAACGGATGGAAGGAGAGAACGACCTGGGAGCGTTAGTTATCGCAATTCTGACAGAAATGCAGGGGTTTGACTTTTCAAAAAGTTTTTTCAGTGAGTTTGCTGTTGCTAACGCAGTGAGTGACTTGATTCTGAGAAGCCTAGGCGTTGATCGTTGCTGTGGCCAATGATCAATCCATCCACGAGTTTGAGCGTAGGTCAAACCTACCTTAAGATTCTACCAGCTAGATTTAGTAACTCCTGGTAGTAATCCCTGGTGAGCCATTTCTCGCATCACATGTCGGGACAACCCAAAATCACTGTAGTAACCTCTAGAGCGGCCTGTGACCCAGCACCGATTCCGTAAGCGATTGCGGGCGCTGTTGGGTGGAAGCTTCTGTAACTCCCGATGAAGATTGACTTTTGCTTGCTGGGAAGGTGCCTGAGCAATTTGTTCTTTTAAGGCTGCTCGCTTCTCAGCATACTTTTCTACCATTTGCTGGCGCTTCTTCTCACGTTCAATCATACTTTTTTTGGCCATAAACTCCTCGATTGGCAAATGTAAGGACAGCGTTTCTTATCTTAACTGATCAGGCAAAGCTTGTTGAATTGGAAGTTTTAACAGTGGTAAGCTCAAGTTCCTGTTCATCCCCCGGAGCAAAGGTTGTAGCAGTTGGACATAAGTCAGCTAATACACAGCGATCGCAAGCGGGTTTGCGGGCCAAACAGACAGCTCGACCATGATAGATCAGCCGGATCGACCAATTTTCCCATTCCGGTTGAGGCAGCAGCTTCATTAAGTCTCGCTCAACCCGCAGTGGGTCTTTGTGTTGCGTTAAGCCCAAACGGTGACTCAGCCGTTTAACATGCGTGTCAACGGTAACCCCAACATGAATGCCATAGGCATGGGCCAGGACAACATTAGCGGTTTTACGGGCAACCCCAGGTAAAGTTAGCAGGTCCTCCATCCTTTGGGGAACTTGCCCGCCAAACTCAGTCATAATTTTCCAGCAAGCTCCTTTAATGTTCTTTGCTTTACTACGATAGAAGCCTGTTGACCGGATTAAGGTTTCCAGCTCACCTAGGTCAGCACTAGCTAGGGAACTTGCATCAGGAAAATAGTGAAATAACAGCGGTGTTACCTGATTAACACGTTGGTCAGTACATTGGGCAGAGAGAATTGTGGCAACTAGTAGTTGAACAGGCGTTTGATAATTTAGGGTACAAGGAGCTTGGATATAAAGACGCTTGAGACGAATCAGAATTTCTAAGGTTTTTTGCTGACTAGGTAGTTGATGGGGGGTGCTCACAAGATGTAACTGGATAAGTAGACAGGCTTAGAAAGCTAGTAGACGCTTCTCAAGCTGTATAGTTGATGCACAAAATTATTAACAACCAACTTGGGTTCTAGAAATGATTATTGAAACAACTTCTGCACCCAGCCTAGATTGGCAGTATCACGAACAATCAGAAATATACCTAACCCTAGCAGCACCATTAATCCAGTCTGCATGACGCCATCTTGAATTTTTGTTGGTAAAGGCTTACCGCGTAAAGCTTCAATAAACAAAAATGCTAGCTGTCCCCCATCTAGGGCAGGCAAAGGCAGAATGTTAATGATGGCTAAGTTAATACTGATCAAGGCTCCGAACTGTAACAAATTTGCAACACCAGATTTGGCAATATTTGAGCCGATCGCAACAATCGCTACTGGTCCCGAAACCTGGTCAGCTGTCTCCCTAAAGTTACTAATTAATTGGACAAAGCCTTGCACCGTCAAGACCACAACTCGCTGGAACTGAGCGGCAGCAGCCTTGATAATTTCTCCAACATTGTGGGTTCGATGGCGAACTTCTCTGCCATTGGGCAGCAGTTGGACGCCAATCCGAGATTTACCATCCTCGCCTTGTTCCGGGGTGACCTTGAGTGATAGTTTCTCGCTATTACGCTGGATCTGGAGCTGCACTGGCTTGCCCGGGCTGTCTTGGATTGTCTTCATTAGGATCGTCCGGGCGTCTGGAGAGGCTCCCAATACTTGTCCGTTGGCTGCCAGGATAATATCGCCGGGTTGGATACCCGCAGACGTTGCCGCCGTACTTGCTTCTGGAACCACCTGAGGCACTAATACACCCGGTTGATACTGCAGTTCTGGCACTCCTACCGTGCCAACCTGCACGACAAAGAGTAGGTAAGCAAAGACCAGGTTTGCAATCACCCCAGCACTAATGACGATCGCTCGGTCCAGTACAGGCCGGTTACGCAGTAGGTTGGGGTCGTTGGGCGGTATCTTACTGTCCGGGTCATCATCTGGAAACCCTACAAATCCACCTAAGGGAATACCACGAATTGCATACTCCGTCTCTGTTCCCTGGTACTTCCACAGGATAGGACCAAAGCCAATCGAGAACCGATTGACATGAATGCCCTGAGACCGGGCTGCCACAAAATGACCGAGTTCATGTACAAAGATCAAAATCGCTAGAACCGCGATCGCCGCCAGAGTGGACATAGTTCAGTTTAGGATTCAGCAATTACCTTATCCATCTTAAATGCTTTAGCAGCGAGATCGGGCAGAGCCGGTATTCTTGCCTGGACGGAGTCTAGATGTAACTGATTACGGCAATTAGTTAAAAAGCTAGTCTCTGCGTTTCCTCCAACCCAGAAATTAGTGCTATCTGCAGGGCTTTAGTTAAAGCTTGAGCAGTCTGCCGTTCGTTTCCTTGTTGGTACTGCCTGGTATATAACGGTGGACTGATGTGAATAAATATATCTGCCCCCCTATAGGCGCCGGGGTGATAGCGCAAGGCGATGGGAACAATCGGGATGGTGAGTGGTCCGGGGGCAGTTGCTTCAGCTTGTACCACTAAGCGCGCTAAGCCAGGCTTGAGAGGCCGCAGGAGTTGATCTTGGACAATACACCTTCGGGAAACAGGACCAGCTTATGACCGTCGTGGAGTAACTCTAGGGCGTGGCGCAGGCTAGACAGTTGGGGGTGAGTAGTATCAACCGGAAATGCACCTAAGCGTTCAATCAACCAGCCTTGCAACCCGGTAAACTGGTTGGCATTCGTCATGAACCGCAACGGCTCCCTGCTTAACTTCGCCACAATGAGGGGGTCCCAGCGGCTAAGGTGCTTAGGAGCCAGCACTAGAGGTCCTTGCTCAGGCAGGTGTTCACAACCATAAATGGTAATACGGCCAAAGTATAAACCTAAGAAGACATGTCGAATCGGGGCAAGGGGCCAGTAAAGCCAAGGAGCAACAGAGGAGGGTTTTAAAGTTTGGGGCATAATCGAGAGAGCATGCCAGGATAGTTGATTCCTATGCTAAGTAGTTTCATCTACTGCAAGTCAGATATAGGCAGCTGAAGCGGATATTGCCACTCATTAGTTCGGTTCCACACCTGTGATTAACAGCTCACTTATCGATATGCTCATACCCAAAGAGTGATTTTTAAGTGTGTTGACTAGCCTGTTGCAGAGGAGTCGCTATCTGTGAGCACCCAGCTTTTATCTACGATTAGTGAAATTCTGATCGCCACTGAACTCTCTAACGGCTCTCACGTTACAGACAGTAATACTTCATTACAGGCGGAACAGGAGTGGGCAGCAGCGATCGCGAGCCTTAGTCGGCTGGTACAACAGGTACCCTCAACTCCACTAGCTCCTAGTTTCATCCCAACCGCTAGTTGTACTTCTAATTTAAAGGGAATTGCTTTAACCGGTCCCGAACCAGTGTTTAGTGATCCTAACTTAGGGGCCGAGTTACCAACATGGTCATTTACTGCCTGCTCCACCAAAGGTGGTGCGTTTCAACCACCAGCACCTAACCACAATTGGCTGACAAAGGAACAGGTCTTTGCTGGCGCGATTCCTTTGTTGCCAGATGACCCAGTTGGAGATGAGCGGTTCTGCCTGGTACTGACTAACCACTTTAGCCTAGTGCTGGTTCTAGCTAAGCCAGCCTCAGGTCGGCAACGGTTTTTATTTTCCTTCACTCCGGAAGCAGTGCAGAAAGTTTGGGAAACCTTGCGCACCCGTGCCGCCCTAACCCAACCTGCATCTGTTAGTTTGTTGGATAATCTGGTGCAGCATTTTGCTTTCACTGCACCTCACTACGAAACAGTGGTACAGTTCAGCCGTTGGATGCTGCAACTGATAGCTGTACCTCCGGGTGCAGCGAATGCTGTTGAGACTGCATTATCAAATAAAGAGGTTAGCATTGCCCAGGTACATTGTTTTGGGGAAAGAGGCACTCAGCCAATCCTGCCTCCGCCCTTGTCTTTAGACCAAGCTTTAGAGCAGAGTAATCAAAATACTTGCCAGTTTTCTCGCAACGATTCTCAAGAAGCATTTCCCGGCTTTGATGCTAACCAAGATGTGGAACTCTTACAGGCGATCGCCCATGAAGTTCGCACTCCCCTAGCCACAATCAGTACATTGACGCGGTTATTGCTTAAACGTCCAGATTTGCCTTTAGAGGTGACGAAACGCCTAGAAGCAATTTACCGGGAATGTTCTGAGCAAATTGATCGCTTCAGCTTAATTTTTCGAGCCGCTGAAATTGAAACATCACCGCCGCAGCGATTGCCCGTGCAACTCACTTCGGTTTCTTTAGCTCAAGTCCTCCATCAAAGTATCCCTCGCTGGCAGAAGTGGGCAGCCAGGCGGAATTTGAATCTTCACGTCAGCCTACCGCAGCAAATGCCTGCCATTGTCAGTGATCCGACGATGCTCGATCAAGCTTTAACAGGGCTAGTTGACCGTTTTACCCGTAGCTTGCCCACAGGTAGCCACATCCACATTCAAGTTGATTTAGCGGGTGATCAGCTAAAATTACAGCTTCAAACTGAATGCAGCTCAGTATCTGGTCAGCCTGCTACCGACCCGACAATGCCCATACTGAAGTCTGTAGGGCAGTTACTAATGTTGCAACCAGAAACAGGCAATCTCAGCCTGAGTTTACCGGTGACAAAGAACCTGTTCCAAGCTTTGGGAGGTAAGTTCACTGTTCGACGACAAGCCCGGCAAGGAGAAGTTCTGACTATCTTTTTACCCCTGGGTCGTGACGGTAACACCTATCAGTAAAGGCAGAGCCCTATCACGCTAATGTCATAGCTCTGCCAATCTTGGCTGAACTTTCTGGAGTGTCAAAGATTTATGTAGTACTAGAGAAGCGATACTATCTACAGCAGCTCACCAAACTTGCCTGACCATGCCAACTGAGCCTGAAATTGTTTCCCTTGAAAGTCTAGAGTATATTCCTTACCTTAATTCTGAAGGTTATCTACCTAAACAGTTTGAGGGAAAAGTAGGAGTTTACGCTATCTTTGACCGCGACCAGACACTACAGTTTATTGGTTACTCTCGCGATATTTATCTCAGCTTAAAACAGCACCTAGTACGGCAGCCTCAACGCTGTTATTGGTTAAAAGTAAAGACCATTGACCGTCCTAACCGCACAGCCTTAGAGGCTATCCAGAATGCCTGGATTAACGAAAATAATTCAACGCCCCCCGGAAACATTGCTGAGACCAGCTCGGGGATGGTCCGCTGGGACCAAGCGATTGACGTTAAAGCAGCTATGACCCTGGAAGAGAAATCCCAATATACCAATTCTGAAACTGACGAACAAACTCAGCATAAAGTCCTCAGGAACGCAGCCCGGAGAATTGAGGCTGAAATTTTAGCAGAGTTAGAATCTCGTCAGGTCCAGGAGGTGATCCGGTTTAACCCAAAACTGAAGGACAGTGGTTTACTTGACTTAAAGTAGAGATGGCCCTCAGTAAGTCTCTGCCACCAAACCATTGACTAACTTAGAAGCTTCATAGCTGTGATTTAGATATGCCTAACTTTTCGCCCAGCCAAGAGCATCAAATCCGGCAAGCAGTTTGTCAGGCCGGCCAGAAGGCTGTACAACTAGCTGCACAGCGGTTTCAAATCTCGCAAAAAGGACCTGATGATTTTGTCACGAGCGTTGACCAGACGCTTGACCGGCAATTGACCGCTCAGTTTGCTAACTGGTTTCCAGAAGACGGCGTTATTAGTGAAGAGAATTCTGCATCAAGAAAAGAATTTGATGGTGGAGCTAATCGGTTGTGGTTGATCGATCCCCTGGATGGAACGGATGATTTTATTCAAGGTAAGCCAGACTACGCTGTGATGGTTGGTCTGCTACAAGACCATCAGCCAGTTGCAGGTTGGGTCTATCTACCAGCTCAAGACCAATTGTATTTTGGTGGCTGTGGATGGGGGCTATTTCAATCCTCTCATGACACAGCACCGCACGAACTGAGTCCTAGAGAGCCGGCTAAACCCGCCTCTAACTTCTGTCCCCTCTTGATTGGTTATAAGGATGAACGAAACTACGGAACAGTAATTCACCAGGTAATTCCAGAAGCTCAGTTCCATTCCTTGGGAAGTTTTGGATACAAGGTGATGGAAGTTATTCAGGGGCGAGCTGGCCTGTATTTATACCTCAACGGTCGAGTCAAACTTTGGGATACTACGGGTCCTGTAGCGTTGGCACAAGCAGCAGGATTAGTCTGTTGTGACTTGGACGGACAGCCTATAAAGTTCACAGCGGAATTCGTTGAGCCAAACACGCTTGCCCACAAGCAACCGATCCTGATCGGCTGGCCCCATTACATTGAATCTCTTCAGCCTCGACTGGCAGAGGCAGTTGCTCTTGCCACCGCATAGATCCTTTAAGATCAGCTAAGAATCAAGCTTGTTGACTGCCTTAGCTTCCTATGCCAGAAGAACAAATTAATTTATTTGAATTATCCGGTCCCCAAGCATCAGCCCCGCCAGCAGGCTTCGATCCAGACTTAATTCCTACCGATGTTAAAGTCCCGGTTCCGTCTGGCACTTACCAGACGATGGCGGACTTAGCTCAGCACTGTAACCAATGCCATCGCTGTGGTCTAGGCGCAACTCGAACCCATGCGGTTGTAGGACGAGGTAATCTGCAAGCACCGATCATGATTGTAGGGGAGGCACCTGGACAAAATGAAGATGAAACTGGGTTACCCTTTGTGGGCCGGGCTGGACAGTTACTGGAAAAGATTTTAGAGTCAGTCAAGCTTGACTCCGAAAAGGACGTATTTATTTGCAACATTAACAAATGCCGTCCCCCAGGAAACCGGACCCCTTCCATAGAAGAGGCAGAGGCTTGTAAGCCTTATCTGCTTGAACAAATTCGGATGGTAGACCCAAAGCTCATCTTGCTAACTGGGGCTACAGCTGTGAAAAGTTTGACTGGCGATAAGCGGGGCATTACCAAAATTCGCGGTGATTGGCTTGAGTGGGAGGGGCGCTTATGTATGCCAATTCTGCATCCTGCCTATCTCTTGCGCAACCAATCTCGCCAGCCAGGAAGCCCCAAATGGTTGATGTGGCAGGATATTCAAAAGGTTCGAGCAAAGCTGGATGAAATTTTGACCGGTTCGGCCTAGCTAGGGGTGAGATCTGGATAGTACTATGTCCTTTCACTACCAGAACCTACAACGTTCCTGTAGCTATATAGCCGTCTAAACTTGTCCAGAGTTAGATCAGAACTATGGCTGTAATGTTAAGTGCCATTCCCCGGGTTGACCTCGTTTTTGAGGAAACGTTGTTTTGCCAACAATGTAAGGTCCCCAATAACGATGAGAGCCATCCAGGGCAAATGCTATGAGGATGTCTCCTGTTCGCAGCTTGAGATTTCTCTCTGGTAGCGAGAGCAGCAGCCCTTGTTGGCTCCCCTCACTGGGTGCAAAATCCCAATGAACAGGCTCAAGATAGGTAGTTTGGTTGCTGGTATCTAGATTTTGAGCTCGCAGGACAACCCGAACCGCTTTTGAGGTTTGATTACTGACACGCAACGCATCCGGGACTGGTTTGGGGCTCGGTAGAGGAGATTGTTTTGGAGGCGGCCCCGGGGAAGCAGGAACTTCAGTCGGTAGGGAATCTGGCAGTGGAGTGTGTGGAGATTCTAGCTGGGTCTCAGGCTGAAATTGAGCCAGTAAAAAAGCACTGCTCCCACCAAGTAAGGCAGAAAGGATTCCAGGGAGTACTTTTTTCACTTCCATGCCTGGCTGTTTGATCTTTTACCTCAGTGTGCCCCTCCTTTTTATTAGAACAACTTTTAGCACAAAGTGCTGCGGCGTCAAGATGTCAAGTATTGAGCTAACTATTAACCCCAGTTCTGCCGCTTCATCCTCATCTCATTACTGTTAATTTATGCTGGCTGCGTCAGCGTATCAGATAGATAATCTGCTGTCGCTTCAACTAAGGCAATAACTTTTTCGTAGGCCATACGTGTTGGTCCTAACACACCCACACTACCCACAGGTACTGCGCCTCGGTGGTAAGTTGAGGAAACTAAGGTACAAGTCTGAATCGGTTCTAAGGGGTTCTCGCTGCCAATTCTTACTCTGACTCGCTGTTTGGGTAGGTGATCTAGATCAAGGTCTTGCGGCCACTCAAAGATCAGCGGCCACAGTTGATCTTGTTCTTCTTCCAGCAAGTGAATAATGGTTTGAACTTGGTTTAATTGGGAAAACTCAGGCTGGCGGAGCACCTCCGCTACCCCACTAATTAAAATTTGGTTGGAAGTTGGGGGCTGGCTACGCCGGATCAAATCTGAAACTAGGGTTTTGAGGAAGTCGGTATATTGCTGGAACTCCCGATCAAGGGCTTCCCAGTCCAGAGTTGCCAGCTCACCTAGCGATCGCCCCCGCAAGTGGTGGTTTAAAAAGTTGGAGAGAATTTGAAGCTCGCGTTCGATTACTTCTTCAGAGCCATCGCTAGGAGCATCAGGTTGTTGGGGCAGTTCCACTAGCATTGATTGCGTTTCGTAGGCATCAGTGACGATGATCACTATTACTTGTCCTGGCTCTACTTGCAGTAACTGTAAATGCCGGATTGTGGTTGAGGTTGCCTGGGGCATCGTGACGAGGGTAATATATCCACTCAAGGTCGCTAAAACCTGAGCGGCACCGCGCAGGACAGCCTCTAAACTCCAACCATCACCATCCAGGCGATCAGCCAGCAGTTGTTCGGCTTGACGCAGGATTAAGGTAGAGGGGGTGATCAATTCATCAACATAAACCCGATAGCCAAAATCGGAGGGAACCCGACCAGCAGAGGTGTGGGGTTGATACAGTAACCCTGCTTTTTCTAACACGCCCATGACGTTACGAATGGTTGCAGAACTGGTACTGAGGTTGTAGTCCTCAAGTAGAGCTTTGGAACCAACAGGTTCAGCAGTGGCAATGTAATGACGGATAGTTGCCCATAAAACCCTTTGTTGTCGAGTAGTTAGCCTGGTTTGCATTATGGATTACACCCAACAGTTGCCCTGAGTTCTAGATTTGTTCCCACATCCTGATCGAGGTATAAACGCTCAAGTTCAGTTCTGAACCTTGTCAAATTAACGAAGAAAGTGAATTAGTTCAGACCGGGATCAAGATCCCAATCGTAGCAAAGATATAAACCAGGTTGAAAAATAGTCTTTTAGGACCCGTTACTACCGTTCAGTAGCGAGGAATTGTTGAGTCGACCTGGAGCGAATAGGCATCAATGCCCCCAGAAACATTTTTGACATTCGTAAAGCCTTGGCGTAGTAGCCAATGACACATTTGAGCAGAGCGAACGCCATGATGGCACAGAACAATGATTTCAGTCTGAGGATCAAGGTGCTCCTGAATCTGATCATTCCAGTCGGTAAAGGCACTTAAAGGTAGGTTGTTAAAGTTTGCGAGACTGGCGATCGCTACCTCCTGAGGCTCCCGGACATCTAGAAGTTGTAGGGGTTGAGTCGAGTGGGCAAGTTTCTGGGCTAACTCTTCCACACTGATTTCAGAAATGGATGTACCCATTGAGTTAGACATAAGCAGTAATCTCAGAGCTAGGGATGAAGATATGCGTGGCACAGTTATCAGTCCCACTGTGTCCATCCTAAAGGGAGCTTACAACTGGTGGCAGCTGCTCCGAGATTCTGATTGAGATACAGCTTAAAGTTCCTTCCTTTTTGGTATGGTCAACACAGGGTGTACCCCTAGACTCTCTCTGGCTTGCAAGACCTTCACTTGCCTCTAAAGGTTGTAATGAAGCTACGTTCATTTTTCTTTTTCCTGGCCGCAATTGTCCTTCTACTGCTGCTGATGGGTGGGGGAGGCTGGTTCTGGTTAATCAGCCGTAGCCCTTTAAACCTGGGCTCAGGGAAGCAAGCTGTGCCAGAAGCAGCGATCTTTGTGCCCCGTCAAGCACCAGTAATGGTATCGCTACTAGCCAATCCAGAACGGATTACGGCTGGCAGCCACTCCTCACGCTCTGAGCTGAGCCAATTTGCCTCCAACCTGCTCGCCAGCAGAGGGCTAGATTATGCCCAAGATGTCCAACCTTGGTTAGGAGAGGAGATTACCTTAGCCGTCACAACCTTAGACATTGATCGGCAAGTTGCAGGGCAGCAGCCGGGCTACCTGGTAGTGGCAGAAGCTAGTGATCTGGGACAAGCTGAAGTCTGTCTTGAACACTTTTGGCAGAAATACTTGAAGGGAGCTACCCCCAAATCCCAGCAGTACCAAGGGGTAAAGTTGGTCTGGAACCCAGAGCCCGCTGCACAGGTGGGCAATCAAGTGCCTACCCTTACCAATTCTTTAGCCACAGCACAGGTGGGCGATCGCATTCTGTTTGCTAATGATCTAAAAGTGCTGCGTAATGCCATTAACAATGTTCAATCCCCAGACTTGGGGCTAGCCAGTGCTAGGAATTACCAGCGTGGCTTGGACAACCTCCAACAGAGTCGGATTGGGTTTGCTTTCTTGAATTTACCCGTACTTATGGAAGCTTCTGCCCGATCAGCAACGGCCCCCGCCTACAACAGCCTGGCGATTGGTTTAGGCCTGAATCATCAAGGGATGCTAGCAGAAACGGCCTTAGTTCCAATCGGTGCAGAAGGTGAGCAAGCAGCACCTAGATTAGCTAGTCCCGTCCAAGCTTTGCGCTATATTCCGCAGCAAACTTCTTTTGTGGTGGCCGGAGCTAACTTAGAGCAGCTATGGCAGAAAGTTTCTGCCTTTCGATCAGGTTCTGATTTAATCTGTAACTTGGTCAATCAGTTTTTAGACACTGCGGCAACAGATTGGCATTTAGATTTACCCTCAGACATTTTTGGCTGGGTGAAGGGAGAGTATGCAATTGCCATCGCACCTCACTCACCGGGGGCTACCGCAGACGCAGCGACTGATTGGCTGTTTGTCGCCGAGGCAAACGATCCAGAGGTCCAATCTGCTGTGACCCACTTAGATGATTTGGCAAGACGGCAAGGGCTAGGCGTTAGCCCTCTAGAAGTAGCACAACAACAGGTGTTGACCTGGACAGAACTCGTTACTACTGCTATATCCCAGAGACAACAACCAAACCCGGACGTTTTAGCGGCACAAGTGATTGGTGCTCACACTACCGTTGACAACTATCAAGTTCTAGCAACCTCTTTAGCTGCGATCGCTCAGGCCTTGCAAGCCCCTAAACAGGCGCTGCTGGATAGTAAAACTTTTACCAGTGCGATCGCCCCCCTGCCAACTCCAAACAATGGCTATGTCTACCTAGATTGGCCGGCTAGCCGCTTGTTTCTAGAGCAGCAATTTCCGGTTCTGCGAGCAGTGGAAGCGATTGGGCAACCTATTTTTCGTCACTTGAGATCGCTTGCTTTAAGTAGCTATGGCACAGAAGCTGGTGTTCAACGAAACCAGATTTTTATCAAGCTGACCTGAGATCGGATTGGTTGCACCTGCGTTAGTTTGGTTCCAACATCAGGATTAACACACTTGTTTTATCACCCCTGTACCCAGTGACCCAACATTCCTATCAAACCTACGTCCTATCTGATCCAGCTAACCAAACACGAGCTGAGGTTGTCCCAGAGCGTGGAGGCATGGTTACAAGCTGGCAGGTTAAAGATCAAGACTTGCTTTATCTTGATCAGCCGCGCTTTGCTGACCCAGCTCTCAGCGTGCGCGGAGGCATACCGATCCTATTTCCAATTTGTGGCAATCTTCCAGATGATACCTATACCTATCGAGCGCAAACATTTCACCTCAAGCAGCATGGTTTTGCCCGCGATCTAGCTTGGAAAGTGGAGGACCAAACCTCCACCAGCCTCGCCCTAGCGCTTCATAGTAACGCAGAGACCCTCAAAGCCTATCCCTTTGATTTTCAAGTGCTTTTCACCTACAAGTTGATCAACCACAGCCTGGAAATTCATCAACGTTATACAAACCTTTCGGCAGCAGTGATGCCTTTCTCAACGGGGCTACATCCTTACTTCTGCGTTAATGACAAGACAGGGCTTCAATTTTCTGTGCCCGCAACTGAAATGTGGGACAAAATTACTGATAAGACAGTAGGATTTCCAGGTTCTTTCGATCTGGAGCGGGATGAGATTGACGCTGCCCTGCACCCTCTAACCGCTCAAGCAGCTAGTGTCACTGATCCTAGCCGGAACTTGAAAATCACTCTGTCCTATGATTTAACCTATTCGACGCTCGTCTTTTGGGCGGTTAAAGGCAAAGACTTTTATTGCTTAGAGCCTTGGAGTGCCCCTCGCAATGCCCTGAACACAAGTGAGGATCTCCTGCACTTAGAACCAAATAAAAGCTTGGAAACCTTAGTCACCCTCAGTGCTGAATTTGGATAGGTTGAGTAAACCCCTGTCTATGACCAAAACTTGGGCTAGGTATGAGAGGTATTTCACTTCTTAGGCGAAAATAACATCATCATGTTGCGGCCTTCTCGCTTCGGTGCCTGTTGAATTTCAGCAACGTCTTGAAGGTCAGTAGCCATCCGCTTCAGTAGGTCCTCTGCCAAGTCAGCGTGCTGAATTTCCCGGCCACGGAAGGTAATGGTTGCTTTAACTTTGTCACCTGCTTTTAGAAACCGCTCTGCGGCATGGACCCGCACGTTGTAGTCGTGATCCTCAATCTTGTAGCGCATCTTAACTTCTTTGACATCAGCTGTATGCTGCTTTTTGCGAGCTTCGCGCGCTTTCTTTTCTTGTTCAAACTTAAATTTCCCGTAGTCCATAATCCGGCAGACTGGCGGGTCTGCCTTGTCGCTGACTAGGACGAGATCGAGATCTTTCTCCTCAGCCATCCGTTGCGCTTCCCGGGGTGTGAGAATGCCTAGCTGGGCTCCATCTGTGTCGATCACCCGGATCTGCGGAAATCGTATCCGTTCGTTAATATTAGGTAAATCTTGGTTGCGTTTTTTGATTTCAGGCGCAGGCATTGGTTATTAAATGTAATTAGTTGATTAGTTAGAGGAGTTTACGATCCAGATTTACAAGATTTTTTGAAACACGGCGTTTAGACAGAATACTGATTACAAGTTTATAAGAGAAACCAAAAGATGTTTAGTCTTTTGGGCGAGAGTAAGCAATCTTAACCTAGCAACTTCGTGCTGTTGATCGGGGTTTCCTCCCCATTTAAGAAACTTCAGCCTTCATTGTACCCAGCCAGCCCCAACTGTTGTCTAGGGATACCCATGCCTAGAATAAAGACGTGATCTAAAGTGACTTGAGGTTCATTTGACATTACCCCACTGGCAGCAACGCATTGGTCAGCAAAGAGACTGGGTGTGGCGCGGCTGGCAGACTCGCTATACCTACATCCGATCTCAGCAAGAGCACCCACTACCTTTGATTCTCCTGCATGGGTTTGGGGCGTCAATCGGTCACTGGCGGCATAACTTAACTGAGCTCAGCCAGCAGCACACCGTTTACGCTTTGGATATGTTAGGGTTTGGCGCTTCTGAGAAAGCAGTAGCCAACTACAGCGTCGAACTTTGGGTTGAACAGGTATATGAGTTTTGGTGCACCTTTATTCGGCAGCCAGCAGTGCTGGTCGGCAACTCCATTGGCTCCTTAGTTTGTTTGGCCGCCGCCGCGGCTCATCCAGATATGGTCCAAGGCATTGTCATGCTCAGTCTGCCCGATCCATCCATTCGGGAGGCAGCCATGCCAGGGTTTCTGCGGCCAATAGTGCAAACAGTTGAAGCGATTTTCACCTCACCCCTGCTGTTACGATCGCTATTTCAACTAGTGCGAAGGCCAAAAGTCGTGCGTCCCTGGGCTGCGATCGCCTATGCCAACCCGGCCGCAGTCACGGAAGAGCTGATCGAGATTTTAGCCGGTCCGGCTCGCGATCGCGGCTCTGCTCAAGCCTTTGCCGCCATCCTCAAGGCAATGACGAGTCCCCGGTTTGGTCCCAGCGTTAAGTCCGTACTCCCCACACTACAAATCCCAATGTTGCTGGTCTGGGGACAACAAGACCGGATGATTCCTCGCAGCTTAGCGCTTCAATTTCTGGAGTATAACTCCAGCCTGAACTTATTGGAGATAGACAATGCTGGTCACTGCCCTCAAGATGAATGCCCAGAACGGGTTAACCAGGAGATATTAGACTGGATTAACACTTGGCGCTTTCAGCCGACGAGTTTTGCAGCGCGATCTCAACCCTGAGCGCACCAGTTTTACCGTTTTCCAGGATCGGGATAGAATTAAAAATCTAGCCTTAGCACAAAGCTGGGCTTGCTCCTAAGAGATTCAGGATTGACGCAGGAAAACGATTGGAATGAAACACACATTATCTGTGCTGGTCGAAGATGAAGCCGGGGTGCTAACCCGAATCGCCGGGTTATTTGCCCGCCGGGGATTCAATATTGAAAGCCTGGCTGTGGGGCCCGCAGAACAGATGGGTGTCTCACGGATTACCATGGTGATGCCTGGGGACGACCGTAGTATCGATCAGTTAACCAAACAACTCTTTAAGCTGGTCAACGTGCTCAATGTACAGGATATTACGGAAGTTCCTTGTGTTGAGCGGGAATTAATGCTTCTAAAAGTGAACGCGGTGGCTGACGCTCGTTCAGAGATTATTGAACTGGCTCAAATCTTTCGTGCCAAGATTGTCGATGTTTCTGATGATTCCCTGACCGTAGAGGTTGCTGGAGATCCAGGAAAGATGGTTGCAATCGTCCAAATGCTGAATAAATTTGGAATCCGTGAAATTGCCAGAACTGGCAAAATTGCTCTAACCCGTGAATCCGGTGTGAATACTGAGTACCTTAAATCATTGGAAGCCAGGCTTTAGCTTTAACTGCGCTTGTTGTCGTCATCATCAAAGTCAGCAGAATTGTCCTGTTCTGAATCCGTGTAGTTCTTGTAGTCTGAGTAGTCTATAGGCTGGTAATCAACGTAATCACCTGTAGGCGCAGGGTTGGCAGGCGACTCAGGGCGGGGACGTTTACGGCGTGGCTTGGAAGAATTGGCTTTACCTTTGTTTGAGGAGCGACTAGAACCACCCCGCTCAAAGTTCACAGGCGTCTCACGAACATCCGATTGTCCCCTTGCTGCACCAGGGTCAGAGTAATCTGAATCACCCCATGCTGCAAAATCTTCTTCTGGAGTAGAGTAGATTCCTTGAGAATCAGGGCGAGAGTCCCGTCTGGAGCGTCCAGACGGGTTAGTCCGGTCTGGCCGTGATTTCGAGGAGGGTCGATTCGTTGAACTGGATCTCTGAGAAGATTGAGAAGATCTGCCAGGAGAGCGACGAGAGCGGTTATCACTAGGTAGCTCATCAATATAAGCCCGGCGATCGCTATTATCCCGTGTTCCTCGAATCTGGGGTCTACCTGGATCATCGTAGGTAGAGCCATATTCATCTAGCTCAGCATAAAAATCTCGGCTACCTCTGCGGTTCGTAAACGGTTGTTCGTCCTCTTCAAAAATCGGTGTGCCACCACTACGCTTAGCTTGCACAGTAGAGACTTGCCGCAACCGGATACTTTCTATAGCAAAGAAAACACTAGACCCAGTCAATAGAAGCTGACCAAACAATAAGATAGGGTCGAGCCGCCAGCCTTGAAAAAATAAAATGCCGCCGCACAACAAACCCACAGCAGCAAAAAAGATATCGTGATCACGGGCTAGCTCTGGCCGAATTGTGCGCAAGAAATAGAGAGCTGCACCTGCAACCGCAACCGTAATCCCCAGAAGGCCAGCAGGACCAAAACCAACATTGACGATCTGCGCCAAGCTGGGCGTGAATAAAGTTGAGCCTAACTTCAGAATAGTACCCATGCTGAGTCCAACATTGACCATTTAAATGTCTCCTCGGTAAATTCTATGCTAGCGAGTTATGCTCAAAATCCCTACTTTCAATTCAGCAGAGGATGAAAGTTTTTCCTGTAACCTGGTGATCCAGCTATGAAGCTGCTGCCTTAACTACTGATGAGGGATAAGAAAAAACCCTAGTTTAGCAGTATAGACAGTTAACCTGTTCCTTAACTACTTTAGCTAGGATTTTAAGCTTACCCGCTGACAGTAGCTAGCGCTAAAGTTAACAGCTAAAGAACGCTAGTACTATCCACAACTGATGTTAAGAGCGCTGAATTTTATCTTTCTGGCTAACGAAGATCAGCCCGATTGTTGCCGGAATAATAATGATTACAGCTCCTGCAAGCAAGCTGTAAAGAAAGTTCGCTAAAGAAGGAGTCATAGGTATTGGCTCAAGTTACAGCAATTTTACTATTTTAATCTTATAGGTTAGATACAACTCTTGAGAAGCTCTCTGCTGCGGTTAGTTACAAAGCACTCAACGCAAGCAAGCTAGAATTTGAGTATATCTTTGCCGGTTGTATCTTCCTCTATGACTGCTGCGACAGCAATTCCCTGGATTCTCGGTCCATTCTTAGGATTAATGATTTTGTTGTTTATCCTGCGAATTGTAGTAAGCTGGTACCCTCAAATCGATTTGAATCGCTTGCCCTACAATCTGGTTGCTTGGCCAACTGAGCCTTTTCTGGCCCCCATGCGGAAAATTGTGCCGCCGCTAGGTGGAGTAGACATCACACCCGTGATTTGGATAGGTGTCTTTAGTCTGCTGCGAGAGATTCTTTTAGGCCAACAAGGGCTATTAACGATCATCGCTAGTAAGTAGAATTACTAACAAAATTTTCTGCCAGGATATTGTGGGAGTCTATTGATAAAACAGGCAACCTTGACTGTGGAGAACCACAATCCTCAGATCGTTGATTTGGAGATGCTCGATACCGACTTTGCAAAGTTGCTAGAAGCTGATCCCTTGGCTGCGCAACTCACCGTAACTGTTGGGAAGCAGATTTATGGGTACCGTCACGCCACACGGCGAGATCAGCAGGACAACTTCCTTTGTAAGATTGCGACTAGTGCCGAGTTGTTTACAGCCACAGACCTAGATGCAATTGACGATCGCACTAGAGAGAGCGGCTTTAGCCTGCATGAAGACGAGCGCCAATTTATTCTTGATTGGCTGAAGTGTGAGCTCAAGATTGACCTGGAGGCTCAGCGATAAGTGCTATCACACTCAATCTTGCTCCGATTATTCAGCTGACGGGCGAGCAGTTTTTTCTACTTTGCCGAGTCACTCCAGAGGTGAGGGTTGAGTGGATAGCTGATGGACATTCTCCAATCTCCTACAACTTTGTCAGGAGTACTTCACCTGACAAAGTTTGCCCTAAATGTAGAGATTTTCTCGTTTTTAACAAACTTCACGGCCTTTAATCAGCCCGGTTAACTCCTCGAGACTCGGTCTCGCCCATGGGTAGCACAACTAGATAAACTTTATATCTAAAGCTTCAATTGGACTAATCAGGCTAAGTTTGACGTCCTGAGATGAATATTTTAATCCTTGGATGACTGAGACGTTGGTGAAGCAAACTACGATCGCGGCAATCGCAACGGCAATTGTGCCGCAACAAGGCAGCGTCGGCATTGTGCGCCTTTCAGGGCCACAGGCAGTCGCGATCGCCCACATCCTTTTCCAAGCGCCAGGGGAGCAGGTTTGGCAGACCCACCGGATCCTCTACGGCTATATCCGCCATCCCCAGACGCAGCAGACGGTGGATGAAGCCTTACTGCTGTTAATGCTGGCACCGCGCTCTTACACCCGCGAGGACGTAGTAGAGTTTCACTGTCATGGTGGCATTGTGGCAGTGCAGCAGGTGCTACAGCTTTGCCTACTCCAGGGGGCGCAGTTGGCACAGCCAGGAGAGTTTACGCTGCGCGCCTTTTTGAATGGACGGTTGGATCTAACGCAAGCTGAGAGCATTGCCGACCTGGTGGGAGCGCGATCGCCTCAGGCTGCTCAAACTGCCCTGGCTGGATTGCAGGGCAAGTTAGCGGTTCCCATCCGCCACCTGCGACGTAACTGCTTGGATCTGCTGGCCGAAATTGAGGCACGAATTGACTTTGAAGAAGACTTGCCGCCCTTGGACGAGGTACTGGTGCAAGCACAACTGGAGCATGTTGCGATCAAAGTTAACCAGATTTTGGCAACGGCAGAGCAGGGGGAACTACTGCGCTGCGGCTTGAAGATTGCGATTGTCGGGCGTCCGAACGTCGGTAAATCTAGCTTGCTCAATGCTTGGAGCCAAAGTGATCGCGCGATTGTTACAGAGTTGCCGGGGACAACGCGGGATATAGTTGAGTCTGAGCTAGTCGTTCAGGGCATCCCAGTCAAAGTTCTTGACACTGCTGGAATTCGAGAAACAGAAGATCAGGTGGAGCAAATTGGGGTAGCGCGATCGCGCGCCAGTGCGGCAGCAGCGGATCTAGTCTTGCTGGTGGTTGAAGCGCCAGCCGGATGGACGCAATCTGATCAGGCGATCTACGAACAGGTGAAAGATCGACCGCTAATTCTAGTGATTAACAAGGTCGATCTTGCTCCTGAAACCTCTGTCAACTTTCCGCTTGCGATTACCCAAGTTGTGACTACGGCTGTTGCGCAAAACCTTGGCATTGAAGATCTAGAACAAGCAATCCTCCAAACCGCGCAAACGGGACTAGAGGCGGCAAATCTTGACATGGCAATTAACCAACGTCAAGCAGCAGCCCTCACCCGCGCTAAAACTGCCCTTGAGCACGTCCAAGCAACGATTGCTGAGCAACTACCGCTGGATTTTTGGACAATTGACCTGCGCAGCGCGATCGCTGCATTGGGAGAGATCACGGGGGAGGAAGTTACCGAATCTGTATTAAATAAGATTTTCAGTCAGTTCTGTATTGGCAAGTAGATTTTCAACTAGGCTCCAGCAATCAGGGACGGTTCTTTATTGACCTGACTCAGAAGCAGCCGTGGGTTGGAAATTAACTTCTGAGAAACCGAAATCAGCGAGCAGCGACTGATCTTGATAACCAGCCTTCAGTGAAGCTAGGTATCTCTCCACTACGGGTCTAGGCCCAGAAACTTTCCAGTTAACGGTATTTATATCGGCATTAAAGTCAGAGGAAACTAAGATATCGTTTAGCTTCCATTGCTTGCCACTAAAGGTACTCAGTACTCTTGAAAGATTAAAGGTTTCCACCATTTTTTCAGTGGAATTAAACTTACCGACCAGGGATAAACCAAGATTGCCTTTGGCCCCTGACCAATAGAAGCGATCGGCAACAACAGTCGGTTTTGGGGCCAACACATTGGCGGCAAGCGGCTGATTAGGGGAGGTTTTACTGGGTGTATTTTTAGCACTCTGGCTACTTTTCGGCTTGGTTAAACGGCTGGTAGTGCTGGTTGGGGAACTAGTTGAAGAAAGCTTTATTCCTAGAGCAGCTAGGGTTTGCGGACCTGCAATCCCATCCGCTTGTAGCCCTCTCAATCTTTGAAATGCAATTACGGCTGCTTTTGTACTTGGCCCAAAGGTACTATCGATTGCCCCTGGCTCAAAGCCTTTTTCTTTCAGCCGCTGCTGTAGCTCTTTTACTTTTGCGCCCGTGGCACCTGCCGCTAAAGATGTTTTGATTGAAGTATTTGCTTTCTGAGCAATCATCCAGCCAGTATTAGTTAAAGGGGTAACTTTAGCTGGAGCTTGGCTGCTCATAGCAGCTTGTGGTCCTACCAGAAGGCTAAGCGAAGATATCCCAGCTATCAAAAGTACCATTAGTGGCAGTTTTGGTGATTGCATGCCGATTGGTGCAGAGTAATTCATAACTAATAAATTAATTATTCAATAAGCGATTGGCTTGAAACCGACCTAATGACAGACCAGCAATTCTAATTTTTCTGTAATCATGAGCTACGGGTAAAGCTTAAGTAATAGGGTGTAACTCATCTAGACCTCATCTATGATGATCGGATTATCTCGCGACATACATGCTCCCATTCACTCTAGGCTGAACTCTTCATCTCGATCATCTGTGCAGATAGGCTAAAGCCATCCAGGAACTTAGCGATCAAGAAATACTTTTCAAAAATATGCGTTAAGTACAGACAGCAAATGAATTGGCTTGAAAGTGTAAAGAGGTAACATGACCAGTCCAGCGCAAACTGTTATGGGCTTGCAAGAATCAATTGAGCAGCGTCGCGCCGCGAGAGCTTTCAAAAGTGATCCGATTCCCGAAGAGATATTAAAAGAAATTCTTCGCTTGGGTGTGCGTGCACCGTCTGGATACAACTTGCAGCCCTGGCGTTTTATCCTCGTGCGGCAGCAGGAAAACAAGTATAAGCTTAAAGCCTGTGCTTTTGACCAACCTCAGATAGGACAAGCACCGGTGGTACTTATCTGCTGTGGTTATCGGGATGTAGCGGCCTCAGAGTACATTGAATCAGTAATTCAGATCGGGACTGATTTCAGTGGGTTAAATGACCAGTATGCAGGATATGTACGTTCAGCAATTCCTAGCTTTTTTGAAAATCATCCCTCCTTTAGTACCCTTGAAGCTTGGACCAACCGCCACACAATGATAGCGGTTGCTCATATCATGATTGTGGCAAAAAGCTTTGGTGTAGATAGTTGTCCAATGGAAGGATTTATTGCCTCACAG
Organism: uncultured Synechococcales cyanobacterium; assembly: GCA_902806435.1. Lineage (GTDB taxonomy): Bacteria > Cyanobacteriota > Cyanobacteriia > Thermosynechococcales > Thermosynechococcaceae > CADCWO01. The sequence continues at coordinate 24,651 of CADCWO010000069.1, forward strand.
GTGAAGGAAGCGTTCAACATTCCTCAAAACGTAGACGTTTGCTGTTTGCTACCAATCGGCTATGCAACTGAACCACTCAAGGACTACGGTGGACGGTTTCCAGTTGAGCAAGTTTGCTTTGGTGAAAGTTACGGCGAGTCGTTATGACTACCCAGAGGGCGATCGCCAATTTTTCACGTCACGACAGCAGCACGATGATGAAAATAGCTACCCTGGCAGGCTTAGTCAGAGAATATGAACTTTTGCAGCGATAACGTGACGGCTGTAGCTCCGGAAATCATGGCAGCCCTAGCCACTGCTAATGATGGTATGGCAATGCCTTACGGCGATGATCCGCTCAGCCAAAGCTTAGATAAAAAGTTTTCAGAGCTATTTGAAACCGCGGTCACCATTTTCCCGGTTGCTACAGGCTCCGCTGCCAATGCTTTGGCACTGTCCGCCATCACGCCTCCGTTTGGAGCTGTTTACTGCCACACTCAGTCCCACATTAATGTGGATGAGTGTGGTGCACCCGAATTTTATACAGGGGGGGCTAAGTTAGTTACTGTTCCTGGCAACCAAGCCAAAATTCAGGCGACTCACCTAGCTTCTGTCCTCGAAAAATCTGGGGCTGGCATTGTCCACCATGTGCAGCCAGCAGCGGTTAGCCTTAGCCAGGCAACTGAATCGGGGACGGTTTACAGCATTCATGAAACTGCTGAAGTCTGTCGCATAGCGCGGACCCACAACCTGATAGTGCATATGGATGGGGCACGGTTTGCTAACGCTGTTGTGAACTTGGGTTGTACCCCAGCAGAGGCCACTTGGCGAGCTGGGGTTGATGTACTGTCCTTTGGAGCGACAAAGAATGGGGCGATGGCGGCAGAGGCCGTGGTATTTTTCAATCCTGCTTTGGCAAAAACGTTCCATTATCACCGCAAGCGAGGAGGCCATCTTTGGTCAAAAATGCGGTTTCTATCCGCGCAGCTTGATGCTTACATCACTGATAATTTATGGCTGCAGCATGCAGCTCATGCTAACCGGATGGCTATAAAGCTAGCGGAAGGTTTAGCTGATCTACCAGGAGCCACCCTTCGCTATCCTGTTGAGGCTAATGAACTTTTTGTGGCTCTCCATCCAGAAATTGCTGAAAATCTGCTTGCAGATGGCTTTCAGTTTTATCGCTGGAACCACGATACTATTCGGCTAGTGACTGCCTTCAATACTAAAGAAGAAGAAGTAATAGCCTTTGTGCAGGCAGCTCAACGTTACGCTTGTCCAGCTTTAATAAGTTGATCGACTTATGGTTAAAACAGAGGGACCCCATTACTAGCTCGGTATCCGATTGACTGAATCTAACTAACGTCAGTTCCGGTTAAGCAGAGTGAGGCAAAGCAAACTCCAGCCTGAGCGAGGGCTTCTTGGGTTGGTGGCAGTAAGCAATCAAGCCACAAATTAGGTTAACCAAGAAGTTGATAGGGCTGCGATGACGCGAATGCTCAATCTGGGAAATGTTCTTAAGTTGGTCAATGATAGACTCGATAATCGAGCGCTTGCGGGCCAGCAACTTGTCGCTTAGACGCATCAATTGATTCTTCATCTTGCGCCTAGGGTTGGCAAAGAATGCAATGCCACAAGTACTCAGCAACTGGTGCACCAAGCGCTGGGACACATAGCCTCGGTCGGCGAAGACTTTGCCGAAGAGGGTTTGCAGCAGTTGAACCACGGGCTTGCGGTCGTCAGTGTTGCCCGGTGTCAGCCTCAGGTTGAGCAACTCACCGTGCTCATTGACGACCAGATGTAGCTTGAAGCCAAAGAACCAATCCACTGAGGTTTTGCCACGTGCTGCAAGCTCTGCAAACACTTGATGCTGATGGATACGACGTAGGGCTACGCCCCGCCGAAGGCGTATGTGGCAGACCTTAAGGCTCGTTGAGTCGATGAAGCTGATGCCCGTACACCTGCCAAACCAGACTTTGAGGTAGGCACACAAGGGCAACAGGGCAGAGGGCATCCAACTGACAAAGCGCTGATAGCTGACGAGCCGGGGAAAGGCATTTCGCCAGTACACGCAGACGTGCTCAATATAATAGTGCTTGAATGTCCGGTAGCGCTGCTGGTGGAATGCATACGCCTGCGGCGGAGCGAAGCTCTACAAAATCGTCATCACTTCGCTCAAACAAAGCTGCCGCTCGCGATGACGCCGCTGCAGTCCGTGGCTCAGGAGTTGGTGTTGCCACACTGGCTCAAAGGTTTGGCAGAAGTCATCAAGGGAACAGAAGAGTTCTTCTAAACTGAACATAAGCGGCGGGGGATACTTAAGGATTTGCAATTTTCAGCGTACTTCCCTTGCCCTTTCTTATCCAGAACTCACGTTAAGTACGAAAGCTTTCAGAGCCATTCCAGAAGGTCTTAGCTTGCATGCAGCTTAGACCTATTATGTATAAGCTTGCTCAGCCTCAGTACAAAAGCTAGCAATTGTCCTCAAGCTAAGTCACCTACCTCATGGCTACCGACTCCACTGCCTAGCCTGAAGATTGGTCAACCAGGTGATTTTCCTGGCGCAGGTAAGCCTGAATAAAGGGGTCTAGTTCGCCGTTCATCACATCCTCGATCGCTGTTGTTTCAACGCCAGTCCGTAAATCCTTCACTAACTGGTAGGGGTGAAACACGTAGTTACGAATCTGGTTACCCCAGGCTGCTTCCACCACGTCTCCTCGAATATCGGCAATTTCTTTAGCACGTTGCTCTTGGGCAATTATCAGCAGCTTGGCTTTGAGGATGGCAAGAGCTTTTTCTTTGTTTTGTAGTTGCGATCGCTCCTGGGTACAGCGCACGGCAAGCCCCGTGGGAAGGTGCGTAATCCTCACTGCAGTCTCTACCTTGTTGACGTTTTGCCCTCCCTTACCACCAGAGCGAGTTGTCGTTATTTCTAAATCTTTGTCTGGAATTTCTAACTGAACTGAATGGTCAATCTGGGGCATCACTTCCACTCCGGCAAAGCTAGTCTGGCGCTTGCCGTTGGCATTAAATGGTGAAATCCGCACCAGGCGATGCGTGCCTTTTTCTGACTGGAGGTAGCCGTAGGCATAGCGACCGTCAATTTCTAGGGTGACGGATTTCAGCCCTGCTTCATCCCCTTCTGATAGTTCTGCTAAATGGACCCGATAGCCGTGATGCTCCGCCCAGCGGGTGTACATCCGCAGTAACATCTCAGCCCAGTCCTGAGCATCAGTGCCCCCAGCCCCAGCGTTAATCGTTAAAACGGCGCCATATTTGTCGTAAAGACCGGCTAGCAGTTGTTGCAGCTCCCACTGCCCTAGCTCCTGATTGAGTTTTGTTAGATTAGTTTCTGCTTCCTGAAGTAATGCTTGATCAGCTTCTAGCTCCAGTAGCTCTACCAAGGCTTTCGCATCTTCTAGCATCTGCTGCCACTGGTGCAGTTGGTCTAGATGAGATTTAAGGTCATTCAATTCCTGGAGTGTTTGCTGAGCAGCCGTCTGGTCGTCCCAAAACTCGGGCTGTGCCGCCAGTTGCTCCAGGTCATAGATTTTGGCATTTAGAGCAGGAACGTCAAAGATAGTCCTGGGTTTTACCCAGGCGCTCAGACAACGTTTCTACCTCTCGCTTCACTTCTAACGCTTCCATAGACAGTTTTATCGTGTCAGGGTCATCCACTCTTGATTTTAGCTGATACCCCCCATTCTACGGTTGCAGGGGTGGGATCACTGGCGCGATCGCTGTAACACTATCATTCGCTGAGGGTTCTAGGTAACCGTTGCGCCTGGAGATACCGTGTTTCTGGCTAACACTTGGGCCTGCACCCAATCAAACCAGGTCTGCAATCCCTCCCCCGTTTTGGCTGAAATCGGAATGATCGTAGCAGCAGGGTTCATCTGCCGCACATTGGCAGCAATCTGGTTCAGATCAATGTCTAAATAGGGAACTAGATCGGTTTTGCTAATCAGTAAACAGTCTGCCTCCTGGAACATCACTGGGTACTTGAGGGGCTTATCTTCTCCTTCCGCAACACTTAGTAAGGCAACCTTGGCGTGTTCTCCGACTTCAAACTCGGCTGGGCAGACAAGATTACCCACATTCTCCACCAATACTAGGTCAAATTCAGTCGGGTTGTACTTGTGCTCTAAAACGTGGATACCCCCAGCTACCATCTTGGAATCGAGGTGGCAGGAGCGTCCAGTATTAATAGCGATTACAGGTACTCCATACTGGCGTAGCCGCTCCGCATCTAACTCCGTAGTCATATCCCCCTCAATCACTGCGATTTTGAGTTGCTGGGTTAAAGCTGCCAGAGTGCGTTCTAGTAATACGGTTTTGCCCGCTCCGGGACTGCTCATGATGTTAAGGCAGGTAATCCCCCACTGGTCAAAGTGGCTGCGGTTGTGATCAGCCCCGGCTTGGTTGGCGTGGAGCAAGTTGATGCCCAGAGCGGCGTCAAAGGTTTGGTGCATAGGTAGGAGTCGGCTCAGAACAATATTCAATCCGGTCAATCTTTAACTCTCGTCCCGAACGAATGTCTTCCATCGGTGAGTTACAGCTAGGGCAGGCATACTGAATGCCAATTTCTGGGGTGTACTCTTGCTGGCAAGTATGGCAGAAGGCAATGAGGGGGGTTTCCTGAATTGCCAGCTCGGCTCCGGCTAAAAAGCTATGGCGCGTTTGCACTTCAAACGCAAATTGCAAACTCACAGGTTCAACGCAGGTAAACTTGCCGACGATCAGGTGAACACGCGAGATTTGAGGAGGCTCTGGCTGAGCCTCCCACCAGTCGCGCAATGTGACAATTAAAGCCTTAGTCATGTCTGTTTCATGCACTGTGCCATTCGCTCACTAATTCTGGTTGAGATTCAGGATGAATGTAAGTGGGTTTTTCCGACCGGGGTAACTGGCCTGAAACCACCAGGTTACCCATCGTGTCACAAATCACCCGTGTTGCTAGTAGAGAGGTGATGTCGCTGATGTCATAGGGTGGGGAAACTTCCACCACTTCCAGTCCACAGATCGGAGCACGTTGAACAATTTTACCCAACATATAAAGCGCCTCTCGGGGGAGGAGGCCACCGGGTTCTGGCCAGCCAGTGCCGGGGACAAAACCAGCATCAATACAGTCGATGTCAAAGCTAATGTAAACGCAGTCAGTGCCATCCAAAGCTCGTTCCAGGGCAAAGTCTACGGCCGCACTGAGCCCCATTTCCGTAATATCGGTAACGGTCAAGATATTGCTGGCCCGCTCTCGATAAAACTTGACGCCCCCCCGCGGAACCTGCCAGCCACCGATCCCCAGTTGCACTAAGTTTTTGGGAGGAGCGTTGCGAATATTGGTCGCATGGAACCAAGGACAGGTATGCATCCGCTCATCCAAATCGGTTTCCTGGGTATCAACATGGCGATCAAAGTGAATAATTCCCACTTTTTTGTCGCCTAGGTGACGGCAGATGCCTCGAACTGTGGGATACCCAATCGAATGGTCACCGCCTAAAATAATCGGAAAAGCACCAGAACTAAAAATATGGGCAATTCCTTTAGAAATTTGGTCAAAGGACTTTTCGTTGTTGGCGGGAATTGTAAAAATATCTCCAACGTCACACAGGGTAATTTGCTCCCGCAGATCAACACCTAGTTCAAAACTATAAGGAGTATACAGGGCAGATATCCGCCGGATGCCCTGGGGACCAAACCGGGTACCCGGCCGATAGGTGGTGCCAGAATCGTGGGGAACACCGACAATTGCTACATCGTATTCTCCAACTTTGCGGACATCTTCTACATAGGGTGCTTTAAGAAACGTATTGATGCCGGCATAGTGGGGCAGTTCTCCGCGGGAGAAGGTGGAAATCGAGCGATCGCGAATACTATCTGCTGCTTCTAGCCCAAACTCTAAACCTTGAGAAACCTCCTGCTGCCAACCAGTTAATGGCAGTTGAGCTTCTCGTTCTAAAGCTTGTTCAGCTTCCGTGGGTGGCTGCTGTGGGTTAAACTCTACACTTTCAGAAAGGGGACGTTCACGTTCAGTCATGTCTAGTAATCCATAAGATGGGGTAAGCCAAAGGTTAATCCTTCGCCTGGCTGGGTAAAAAAGCGCAACATAAAAGCCCGGATAGGCAACAACAGTCACGCAACCGTTGTATATCTCTCCCGGGCTTTTATCCCGCCGTGTAGCTGTTTTAAGTTCCCTGAGTGAGCTGATCCATCAGGAACCTTAATTCGAGCTGCTTCTCTTGGACCAGACATTCAAAAGTAGTCAAACTTGAACCGGAACCCTAGAAGCAAATTTATTTAATTAGTTATCCTCTACACTGGACTTGCTAACTTGAAGGCAAAACCTAGATTAAGAACTTTCAGGTTACTCCTACAGTATTTCTTCTAGCAGCAGACAATGTATGTTCTGCTAAAACCTAGCTTAGGTATAGTTATTACAACCACAACCCCGGTCTAGAAGCCCTGCCCATAGGGTAAATTCTATCTTTATACTTTTACCACATAAAGAATACATGGCAATGTTTCCCAGCATACCTACGCCTTGAATAGGAAGGTGAGGAACAGATATTTCTTAACTAAAGCAAACGAGACTAACAAGTTATCTGGCCAGCCAGCCAGCACTTAGAACGGTTGTTAAACCCATAAATAAAACGGTTAGGGTCCAGGTAACCCGGTTCAGAGTTGTCTCAGCACTTTTAGTACTCGTAAAAAGCTGCGCTTGACCACCGATGGCTCCTAACCCTTCACCTTTGGGGCTATGCAAGAGAACTAATACGATCAAACCGGCAGCAGAGAAGGCCCAAACCCCTTCAAGGATACGAACAAGCATGGTAGAAACTCAAGTGTCTATAGAATTTAGAGGCGAACTCGGACTGGGGTACGATTAGAGCGAACTTCAAACTCAACAGGTTTGATCATGGAGCAACCTGTCATTTCAGGCGGTTGAGGTAGTTTGAGAATTTCTAAAATAGTTGGTGCAATATCTGCTAGACAACCATCTTCTCTAAGCGTCACCTCTGTCCCATGTCCTGGAATCTTCAGGCCTTCTCCTTCTACCAGAATAAACGGAACTGGATTAATTGTGTGAGCAGTCCAAGGGTTGCCTTGCTCATCTTGCAGGTATTCAACATTGCCATGATCAGCAATGATAATTGCCGTGCCACCAGCCCTGTTAATGCTAACCAAAAGTTTACCCAAACAGTGATCTACGGTTTCCACCGCTTTAATGGAGGCAGCCATTTGGCCTGTATGCCCCACCATGTCAGGGTTGGCATAGTTGATCACAACTAAGGAGTAAATTTGTTTTTCAACCGCCGCGATCGCACCTCTAGTCACTTCTGCGGCAGACATTTCCGGCGCTTGATCATAAGTTGGCACTTGAGGGCTGGGGACCATTAGGCGGTCCTCACCCTCAAACGGTTCCTCAATACCGCCATTGAAAAAGTAAGTTACATGCGCATATTTCTCAGTTTCCGCTGTTCGTAGTTGCTTAAGCCCGTGTTGAGCAATCACTTCACCCAAGATACGATCAAGGCTCTGCGGTTCAAAGGCTACGGAGACAGGCAAACTTGGCTCGTACTGGGTGAATGTGACGAAATGAAGTGGCAAGATTTGTTGACGCTCAAAGCCTTTAAAGTCGTGATCAACAAATGCTTGCGTTAGCTGTCTAGCCCGATCAGGCCGGAAGTTAAAGAAAATTACACTGTCACCAGGCTCTACGGCTCCGGGTGCTACTCGTGTGGGGGGAATAAACTCATCAGTGGTACCTGTGGCATAGGCATCTTCTAACACCTGCACAGCGGAGCGACCATCCCCAGGCCCATCCTGAGTCATCACTTCATAGCTACGTTGAGCCCGATCCCAGCGGCGATCGCGATCCATCGCATAGTAGCGACCACTGACTGTGACAATTCGCCCCACTCCAGCCTGGTCGATGTAACTTTGAATTTTTTCGATTGCCTCTTTCCCTTTGGTAGGTTGCGTATCGCGCCCATCACTCAAAACATGGATACAAACCTCAGTCACTCCCTGCTGGTTGGCGAGGTCGATTAATCCAAATAGATGCTCGATGTGGGAGTGCACCCCACCATCTGAGCAAAGCCCGACCAAATGCAGCTTTTTACCCTCTTTCTTGGCTATCTGACAAACACCGACTAGGGCTGGGTTACGGAACAAGCTACCATCTTCAACAGCATCTGAAATCCGGACTAACTCTTGAGGCACAATCCGGCCTGCACCTAGGTTTAAATGACCGACTTCTGAGTTACCCATTTGGCCGCGGGGCAGACCCACAGCCTTACCAGAAGTTTGAATCAGCGTTTTGGGATAAGCCTCCCATAAACTATCCATCACCGGGGTGTTAGCAGCAGCAACAGCATTGCCGGTAGTTTCTTCCCGATATCCCCAACCATCTAATATGACTAATACCACTGGAGAAACAGATGCCTGCGCCATACCCTTCCTCACTGAAGTTTCTTCGCAATCATATTACCACTGACGCTTGAAGTCTTAAAAGAGTATAAAGATTTGTCGATTAATGGTGAATTGGGTCGATAGATTTAGGCGGGTAAATTAAAGAATTGACCCATACTCTTAACCGCATTTGGCGGCTATTGAGCCATCATGATATTAATGTTCAATTTGAACATTACTGGCTAGTCCTTGCAGATTAATCTAGTACAAAAATGCTCTCGAGGCCAAGCATTTCCTACCACTTGTGGGGCTTATATCAAGGTTTCTTGATAAACTAAAACTTATATAAGCGGGATCAATAAGTTTCAATAGAAAAACTAATCTTTTTTATAAACTAGTTAAGCCTAGATACCTAAGGTTAGCCTAGATTATCTTAATTAAGATGCGTCATTAAAGGCAGCGGTATCTCAAGTAGCTATGCCAGGACAGATAGCACCCATCATCATGATTTTTGAAGGTCATTAGTGCCAGAGACAACCGAGGCTAAAGCCTGTTCAACAACTTGTAGTGCTTGGTCTACTTCTGCTGCTGTGACGACAAGCGGTGGTAAAAATCTGATCACTTTAGGACCAGCAGGAACTAAGAGTAATCCTTCTACCATTGCCGCTTTCACAATCTCAACGGAAGTAAGGTCCACCTCAGGTTTAAGAACCAGGCCGCTAATCAAACCCCAGCCTCGGACTTCGGTAATTAGATGCGGATATTTTTGAGCAATTCGCTCCAGTCCTGCTCGTAATTGTTCACCCCGCTCCTGAGCATTAGCTAGTAGGTTCTCTTGCTCAAGTGTCTGGCAAACGCAGAGCGCGGCAGCACAAACTAGGGGATTGCCACCAAAGGTACTGGCATGATCACCAGGTTGGAACACGTTGCAAAAGTCTTTGCACAGCATCGCTCCAATCGGTACTCCCCCTGCCAACCCCTTGGCCAGGGTAAAAATATCCGGCTCAATGCCTAGGTTTTCATAGCCCCAGAGTTTTCCGGTTCGGCCCACACCGACCTGGACTTCATCCAAAATCAGCAGGATACCTTCCCGATCACAAATCTGCCGCACTGCTTGGAAGTAGTCTATCGTTCCTGGCCGCACGCCGCCTTCTCCCTGCAGGGGTTCTAGAAGAATCGCCGCTACCCGTCGTTCACTGTTGTTCAGCTGAGCGATGGTGGCTTCTAGCGCCGCAATATCGTTGTAGGGTACGTAGTGAAAGCCCGGAACTAGGGGATTAAAGTTTTTCTGATATTTTGGTTGTCCCGTTGCCGTAATTGTGGCTAAGGTTCGCCCGTGAAAACTGGCATTGGCTGTTATCACGACCGGATCATCAATGTTCAAGACCGTATGGGCGTACTTACGCGCCAGTTTGATCGCTCCTTCATTGGCTTCTGCCCCGGAATTGCAAAAGAAAGCATGATCCGCACAAGAGTGTTTCGTTAGCCATTGGGCTAGTTCACCCTGCTCTGGAATGTAATAAAGATTGGACACATGGTGTAACTTTTGGATCTGGCGAGTCACAGTTTCCACCAGAGCCGGATGAGCATGTCCCAGAGTGCAAGTGGCAATACCAGCAACAAAGTCAAGGTATTCGCGCCCCTCTGTGTCCCAGACCCGGCAGCCTGTACCTCGTTCTAAAGCGATCGCAAAGCGCCCATAGGTCGACATTACGCAGTTGTCGAAGTCATCAAAACTAAAGTGACTGGCGGCGGCTGAAACAACAGGGGTTTGAACTAACTCTAGGCTCACAGACTTATCCTCTGGGAAACGAGTGGAAACTGATGACGGACATAGATTCGACCAGACCGTTTAAGGTATTGTACCCCCTACAAAAGTAGACCTCTAGTCTAGGCAATCGATCCACAAGTCAGGTTGCTTGGCTAGATTTTCTAAGGGCCAACATTCTTGCCTTCTGCCAAAAAGATTTTTATTCCAACAGCAGTTGTAGCGGTTATCCTGCCATTGGGAGAACATATTTTCTTGGCTAGCCTGTGCACTCAGCCCTTGAACAGAAATACCATCGCATCCAAAAACAGCTGATTGCAGGGGTGATTGCCTTGGTGGGAGTCGCTTTGATCGGCACACTGTGGTACTGTCTGGTTGAAAAATGGCCGTTGTTGGATGCGGTGTACATGACCGTAATTACCCTAGCAAGCGTAGGATTTGGGGAAACCCATCCCCTGAGCGATCGCGGTCGCCTGTTTACCATTTGCCTGATCTTAATGGGGGTAATCAGTATTGGCTACATTGTGAACCGATTTACAGAAGCACTGATTCAAGGCTACTTTCAAGAAGGACTTCGCTTGCGACAACAACGGCGCTCAATGGACTCCTTATCTCAGCATTATATTATTTGTGGCTTTGGCCGGATGGGTCGTCAGACGGCTGCTGAGTTCCAGGCGGAAGAGATTCCTTTTGTGGCTATAGATTCTGATCTGGCATCAATCCAGTTGGCTCAAGACTTAGGGTATGTGGCGATTCAAGCCGATGCCACTTTAGATGTAACTCTACTTCGAGTCGGTATTGAGCGCGCAGTCTGCTTGGTGGCAGCATTACCTTCTGATGCCGAAAATCTTTATACTATTCTTTCGGCAAAAACGCTTAATCCCAAAGTGCGGGCGATCGCTCGTGCTAACACTGAGGAAGCCACGCAAAAACTTCAACGGGCTGGGGCCGATGCGGTTGTTTCTCCTTACATTACCGGAGGTCGACGGTTGGCTGCCGCCGCTTTGAGACCCCAGGTGATGGACTTTGTAGATGGGATTCTCTCCGGTACGGGCCGCGCTTTTTACATGGAGGAATTCTTAATCGACTCCGAAACCTTCAGCCATATTGGTCAAACCCTAAGAGATGCCAAACTGCGATCTCGGACAGGTGCCCTGGTGCTGGCGATTCGGCGAGCCGATGGCAATCTGATTGGTGGGCCAACTGCCGATACCCACTTAATGGAGGGAGACAAGCTGATCTGCATGGGCACGCCTGAGCAACTGCGCCAACTGAACCAAATCCTGAGTCCGCTTCACTCTCAGTCGCTGCGTTTACCGAAACATATTTGACTCAATGGCAGCCTGCCAGCTCATCCACCAACGAAATGACTGACTGGTAAACAATTAAGTATAGGCACGCTTACAAGTACGGGTATGGAAGTCTGGCAAGTTGATTTTTACCGGCGTCCTCTTAAAGATCAGCAGGGGCATCCACTGTGGGAGCTACTGATCTGTAATGCCAGCCGCAGTTTTCAGTACAGTGCCTTCTGCCCGCAACCGCAAGCGAATGTTGCTTGGCTGGTTTCACAGTTTCACAAAGCCGCCAGTGGTAAGACCTTACCAGAGCATATACAGGTCTTTCGGCCCCAGTGTTTTGGCCTGATTGAAGCCGCCAGTGAGAAGTTGCATCTCTCAGTAGAGCCGACTCGCCGCACTGCCAGCCTCAAACAGTGGTTGCAGGAACGCGCTCAGGAATACCCAAAATTGGCAGGCTATACCGCAGAGCCCCACACGCCTACAGAACTCGATCGCCCCCCTCCATTGCCCTTACCAGAAGCACTCTGGGGTGAGCAGTGGCAATTTGCTGCTCTCCCAGCAATTGACTTAGAGGAGGGTGTAATTGAGCGGCCAATCCCAATCCTGGAAGCACCACAATCTCTACTCCCTAGCCAGTTGGGGTTAGCCAAAACGGCTTGGGTGCCAGGTGTAGTGATCTATGGTGGCCGCCAATCTATGCGGTTGGCAAGTTGGCTCCAGGAACAATGCCCCATGGCGCTGGAGGTGATTGTCGGAGCCCCCAATGGCTTGATCCTGGAAGCAGGATTAGTCGACCGCTGGGTTGTTGCTACTTTTGAAGATCCAGAAGTGAGAGCTGCCGGAGCAGAATTTGAGCGCCGCAAAGCCTTAAGTAAGAACTTACATTTTTTACTGGTGCAGCCGGATAACTCGGGGGTAACCTATAGTGGTTTCTGGTTGTTACACCTTTCATAGTGAATATCGAAGTGAGGAAATTGTGCGACTAGAGCGGATCTTTGCCCTGATTCTTGTGATTGCGTGCCTGATCACGGCAGTGGGTAACTGGTTAGACCAATCACCACCGCAACGGGTCCGGGATAATGCTACCGCTCCCACCAGTTCCGGGAGAGCAGATATTGCCCTGCTGGAAGTTTATGGATCGATTGCCGATAATCTTGCAGGTGGTCCTTTAAGTAACAGTAGTGGCACCAATGCTAACGACTTGATCCGCAAAATTCAGCGGGCCCGTGAAGATAATGTCAAAGCGATTCTGCTGGCAATCAACAGCCCCGGTGGAACCGCAGCCGCTTCTCAAGCTATCTATGATGAGTTGATGCGAGTGCGCAACGAGACCAAAATTAAGATTGTTGCCAGCCTAGGCGATGTAGCGGCTTCTGGAGGATATTTTGTTGCTAGTGCTGCTCACCATATTGTGGCGAACCCAGCTTCAATCACCGGCTCGATTGGCGTAATTGTTCGCACCCAAAATGTATCTTCTCTGCTCAGTAAGTTAGGTGTTGAGTCGGGCACAATTCAAAGCGGTGAGTACAAAGATATTCTTTCTCCCTTTCGTGATACAAAACCGGCTGAAGAAGCGATTCTTCAGGGTGTTGTTCAAGACTCCTATCAACAGTTTCTCAACTCAATTGTTGCCGGTCGCAATATTTCTCTGGAACAACTTAAACCCTTAGCAGATGGGCGAATCTTTACCGGATCCCAAGCTTTGGCCGCCAACTTGGTTGATTCTTTAGGAAATTACCATAAAGCCGTAGATAAAACGGCAGAGCTAGCCAATATTAAAGGCGAACCTCGCCTTCGCAACTATACATCCGGCAACGTTTGGGAGTCTTTCTTCCCCAAGTTTGAGAGTTTGCTACCGGGATACCAGCAGATTCAACAAGCGCGGTGGTATAAAATTCCCCTCACCTTAATGCAGTAGGTCATGCTTGACTCCCTATACGCAACCTTATTCCAATCCACGCCAAGATTCTCAGCCGTAGCAATCTGGGGTGCGTGGTTGTCAGTTGGTGCTGTTTTAGCATTTAATGCAGCGGCAGCACTTAGCCTGGGGTCTACAGGTGTGCTGGTACTAGCGATCGCCTTTATCTTGGTGGGGCTAATCGGCTGGTATTGGCTATCTGCTTCTGTTGATCTGCTGGCGCGGCTACTGGGAGGCCAAGGAAGTGGGCAATCAACAATGACAGCGATCGCTCAAAGCCTCTGGCCCTTGTTGCTGTCGGCTCCCGTGATCACGATTAAAGGTTGGCTACCTAGCCTCGGCGAGTTACTGTCTCTGCTATTGACCCTCTGGATACTGTTTATCCTAATTCGCGGCATCCGACAGGCTCACAACCTAGGCTGGGGTAAAGCTGTGCTTTGTTTTGTGCTGACGATTGCCCTGGCTGTGGTGGCACCTCTGGGAATGGTAATGTGGCCGTTTATGCTTATTTTTGGAACCTAGCGCGTAGTGCCTCGTCAGAGGATCGAATGCGGTCATATAAGAAAGGGACATCCGTGACAAGTCAACCCCTACTGCTTAGCAAGCGTAAAAAATGGCTATGGTTGCTGCTGTTTCTCGCAGGTGCCTTACTAGCCAGTAGCTCAACGATGGTTTTGCCTGATTCGGTTTCGCCTGCCAGTGCTGCTCAGTCGACAACAATGACCAAACGCTTCTCCAGAGGAGTTCGGTATTACCTGACGGTCATAGATATGCGCGATCGCGATACTTATGTATCGATTGGTCTACCCAAAGGAGCAACTCAGGCTAATAGTTCCCGTTTCTCTGGTGGTGCTGAGTCTTTCCGACCCTTGGTGTACCGCCAACAAGCAGCCGTGGTTGTCACTGGTACATTTTTTGGGATGGATGCCAATAAATGGGTGATGGGGAATATGGTTTCCGGGGGCCGCTTTCTCAAGTACAGCCCTTGGGAGAACTATGGCACGACACTAGGAATTGGCCCAGACAAGCGACTGGAAATGGTAACTGCCCGGGTTGATGGTAAGCCCAAGTGGCAAAACCACTGGTTTTCACTCACAGCTGGGCCCAGGCTGTTGCGAAACGGTAAAGTTTGGATTGCGCCTCGCAAGGAGGGCTTTAGTGATCGCAGCGTTTTTGGGGCTGCCCGCAGAGCGGCAATTGGTTATACCGCTGGGGGACGTAAGCTGATCATGGTTACCTTTCCCACTAAGGTGTCCTTGCAAAAAGAGGCACTGATTCTACGAGATCTAGGTTGTAAAGAAGCCTTGAATCTGGATGGCGGCACCTCGCTGGGGTTAGCTAGGAGTAACAAGATCTTGGTATGGCCGGGACGACGCCTCACCAATGTAATCGCCTTCTACGACCGTAGCCATCCGGCACCTGTTGCCCTGCGAGAATCCTGGCAACGCTTCAGTCAAGGCGATCGCCCTAGAATCGCCCAAAAGAAGAACTAGTAAGCTGCGAACTTTTGCCTGATAAATATTTCAGCCTTAAAGTCTGTAAAGAATTTTTGCTGCCAGTTTGTAGCGGTTTTACTTGCGTGAGGTACAAAGTTTGGACAAAAAACCTGCTTCTCGGTTATATTTTGTGACTCGTCAGCGGTGTACCGTTATTCAAATTGCGGCAATCGTAGTTCATAACTAGAACTTCATTGATTCTTCCTCTTTTTTCTGGGTTTGAATTAATTGCTCTAGCAGCAGTTACTTTTACCTGGGTATAGTCTTTGTAAAGTTCTTGAATAAATTCCGTACAAGCGTTGCTCAATAACACCTTGCAACCCTGAGCAGTTAGCTTATCCATTACGAGTTTTAACCGCCTCTGCTCATTTTTATTAAAACCATTAGCACTATATCCGGTGAAACAAGCTGTAGCAGAGACTGGATCATAGGGAGGGTCTAAATATATAAAATCATCTTTATTGGTGTCACCAATTATAGTTTCGAAGTCAGAGTTTTTAATCTGAATATTTATGCCATTTAAGTATTGGCTGATAGCTTGTAGGCAAGCCGAGTCTACGATGTTTGGATTTTTGTACTTGCCATATGGCACGTTAAATTGGCCTTGAGAATTAACCCTATAAAGTCCGTTAAAACAGGTTTTGTTCAGATAAATAATTCTTGCTGCTCTTTGAATTTCAGGTATTGACTTATAGTTAGGATGCCTATCCCAATTCCTTAACTCGTAGTAATACTTTTCTCCATTAAAAGACTTGTGTTTTTTTAATTCTTCAATTAACTCATTCACAGAGTCTCGAACAATTTCATAGCAATTAATAAGCTCTGCGTTGCTGTCACCAATCACGGCACTCGTCGGCTGTAACTCTAGTAAAAGCGCCCCGCCGCCAATAAAGGGTTCAAAGTAAGTCTTGTATTGTTCTGGCACATATTTTCTTAACTCATCTACTAGTTGACGTTTTCCACCTGCCCATTTCAGAAATGGTTTAGCTAAGGCATTAGCCGTCACTACATTCTCCTTACTTCTTGCCAAAGCTTTATTTACTCCCTAACCAAGCCCCTAACCGCATAGAAGCTGGTAAAATTTCAGCTCAAGCACTAGGTAACAATACTTACCACTAAGTAAACTTTAACTAGACCTCAGCATACCTATCCTTTGGATCAGGTTAGAAGTTAATTCCGTACAATGTTATTTAAGCTACGAGTAGCCTAGAGTATTCCTGTCGTGGTTTCTGCTAAGAAGCTGACCTCAATCATAATGCAAGACTTCTTCAATAACGTCTCTCGCTACCCCCGCTACTTTATTGCCTTGATTCTCGGCATCTTTTTGAATGCGATTCAGCCGTTCATGCCATTGATGAAACGGCCTGTAACGGCGATCGCGGTGATTGGCTTAGCGTTAGGTGGCTTATCCTTCCTCACTTTTACCCTCCGCGCCATGTTGGGGTTAGCCTAGTTTAGACTTCTTCAAATTTCAAAATCACTTTATTTAGTAAGTCAGTATGGCTACCGATCGTCGTATTTCCCGCGTTTCTCAACTGATCAAGCGCGAAGTCAGCCAGATGTTAATGAATGGAATTAAAGATGACCGCGTAGGGACAGGCATGGTCAGCGTGACTGACGTTGATGTTTCTGGCGATTTACAACACGCTAAAGTTTACGTCAGTATTTACGGCACGCCTGAGGCTAAAGCCGAGACAATGGCAGGCTTAAAATCAGCGACAGGCTATGTTCGCAGTGAATTGGGGGCACGAGTAAGACTACGTCGCACTCCAGAAGTCGTTTTTGTTGAAGACCGTTCTTTGGAGCGAGGAAATAAGGTACTAGAACTACTGAATCAACTGAGTCACGAACGGCAGGACAAGCCAGAAGTCAATGGCGAAGCAGGAATAGATCAACTGGAGGCTGAAGCAGGGGATTGAGTACTAGAGCGAGGGCTAATGTATCTCTGCTTCCGGCGCTGGAGCAGCTTTCCCTGCCAGAATTGGTTGCTCAGATGGTTGTCGTCCGGACTTCTGGCTATCTATTCGATCACCAAATACAATACCCAGCTTGGGAAGCAAAGGCAGGCGAACTTCAGTATTGGCTGGAAGAATTAGGCGTTGGCGGTGTGATCTTGCTAGGGGGGAGTGCTGGGGAACTAGCTCTGCGATCGCGGCAATTGCAAAACTGGGCCAAAATTCCGCTACTCCTAGCCGCCGATATTGAAGAAGGTGTCGGCCAGCGGTTTTCTGGAGCTACTACATTTCCACCCCCAATGGCCTTGGGCGCGATTGCCCGTCACGATCCGGCCAAAGCCCAACGCTACGCTGAGCAGATGGGAGCTGCCACTGCCCAAGAAGCCCTTGCGATCGGTCTCAACTGGGTGTTGGCTCCGGTAGTAGATGTGAACAACAACCCGGCTAACCCGGTGATCAATGTGCGGGCATTTGGGGAAACACCGCAGGTGGTAAGTCATTTAGCAACTGCCTTTCTACGCGGAGCCCAACGTTATCCAGTTCTATCCACTGCCAAGCACTTTCCTGGCCATGGGGACACAGCCATCGATTCTCACCTAGAACTGCCGGTACTGTCCCACACTCAGGCACGGCTGAACGTCATTGAACTGCCCCCCTTTGCTACCATGATCGCGGCTGGGATAGATGCGGTGATGACTGCCCACTTGCAAATTCCGGCTTTGGACCCCGACCGTCCGGCAACCCTGTCCCCAAGGATTTTGACGCAGCTCCTACGGCAAGAAATGGGCTTTCAGGGGTTGATTGTCACCGATGCTTTAGTCATGAGCGCGATCGCTGATCGCTATGGCTCTAACGAGGCCTCAGTGATGGCGGTAGAGGCAGGCGCAGATATTTTGCTAATGCCGGTTGATCCCGTAGGGACGATTCAGGCAGTCTGTGAGGCTGTAGACACGGGACGAATTTCAAAGGAGTGGATTCGGGCTGCGGTTACCCGAATTTGGCAAGCCAAGGGCAAAGTTTGTCCTTCGCTGGCAGGTGGTGGGGATAGACTACCGATTCAACTGGAGCAGGGATTGCCTCTCTTAGCCCAGCCAGAGACAATCGCCACTGCCACCAGCATTTTACGGGATGCGATGCAGGTAGGAGGACCTTCTCTAGAGTGTGCTCCTAGCAATAATTCCGGCAATTTCCGGAATTTGGTTGTGGTGGATAATGTTTTATCTTGCCTTCTAAACCGCCAATCCCCGGCAATCACCCTACCCCAGCAATTAGGCTATCACCTGCAACTGATCGACTGTCATACCCCAGCTGGGGCGTTGGACTTTAATGCTCAGCCCCATCAACCGACGCTATTGCAACTGTTTATCCGGGGTAACCCGTTTCGCGGCAGTGCTAGTTTCACTCAAACCGCCCATGACTGGCTGCAGGTGTTAGTCAAAACGGGGGAACTGCAAGCTTTGGTGATCTATGGTAGCCCCTACGTTTTGGCGCAATTTTTGCCGCTGCTGCCTCCGAACTTGCCTTATGTGTTTACCTACGGGCAGATGAGCGCAGCCCAAACGATTGCGATGGATGCCCTGTTTACGCAACCAGCGGGGGACGCCCCAAGCTCTAAGCAGCCCTTCACGGATTAACAGCCTGCCGTGCTGACTGAATTGCCCCGGCGATCGCAACGGGGTTAAAGGTCAAAACAGCGGCTGCGAGGGTAATTGCGGCGGCGGCAATTCTGATCGCCTGCTTAGGATGATTAAGCTGGGCAATCGCTTGCTGCATCTGCTCAGTCACCTGCGCCGTGTGTGCCAAGCTGTTCTCCAAGTCTTCTAGGGTGCTATTAATCGCAACCGCTGTCAGATCTGAGGCGTGGCGCAAAAGCACTAATGTCTGGGCCTGAATTTCGGCTCGCTCACTGTCCGTCAGATTATCTGACTCCAAGCAGTAATTGGATAACTCAGTAGCCAGAGTTAAGAAGCGATCGCCAAATTCCCGCGCCTGTTCAGCTGTGATTGGTTCTGCCATTAATAGCTTCCTTATAATTTCAAAAAGCTTTGACAAGATTTTTCATCAAAGGTTGAAGGGTGCGGGCATACTGCACAATTACTTGAATTGTCTCCTGAGAGGACAACCTACCCCTGTCGTTGTATAACTGCTGGTGAGCGGCTGCGATTTGATCTAGGATCTCGATATAGGCTGCGACTGCGGCTTTTTTTTGAGCCAGGGTGGTTCTTTGGTCTTGCCATTGATTTTTAATCACTGCTACTAAAAGGAGCTGTTCCTTACCGGTGCTAATTTTGCTCCGGTAATAAGCTGCCATGGTTTGCTCTTCGATCAGGAGTAGTCGAGTGTAATCTTGGCCAATAATTGCTTTCAAAGCCGGAATTAACACGTTTAGATCGGTGTTGGTGGCGGCAATCGCTGCTTGGACCTGCTGCTGCCGATACCGGCCTGCTTGTGCTTCCAGCAAAAATCCCAAAATGCCGCTTGCTGCCTTCACTTGGGCGGGTTGAAAGCTAGTATTTGCCTGCACAGATTGTGCTAGTTCTGCTAAGGTGGGGCCATAGGTCACCGTTTGATCAGTAGCTAAAGTTCCGAGAGCAAATAGATATTCCTCTAAAACTTTATTAGCAGCAATTAAAGTAGGTGCTAACTGTTTGAATTGACCACACCTTTGCTGCACCTTTTGTTGGGTTGGTAGTTCAGATTCAAACTGGGCTGCTCGTACACAAGAGCCATAAATATCAGCCGCCAAGTCTGGAAATTGCGCTGTCGCTTGCTGAGAAACACTGGCGAAGTTTTGTACTGCAACTAAATCCGTGCGATCGCATCCCCCCACAAGCATCGTTAAAGGAACCAGCATCATCCATAGGGTTCGACCTTTTAGCGCTTCTTGGTGGAGGCGAAGCGGCTGCCTGTAACTGCAGATTATCTTTGTAGCGCCTTGCATAGTTCATTCCCCCTACTCAATCCCTTCAGAACTTCAACCAAAAGCTCTATAGGTGAAATATGAGTTGAGTGAAATGACAATTCAGTTTTGAGTTAGTCGTCTACGGCTTGCAGAAATTGCGGACGGGCTTGTCGGGTTTGCTGTAGGTGCTGCTCTAGCTCCGTCCAATTTTCCTGCTCGATTTCGGTGATCAGTTTGTCCAAAGTCGAGCGATAAAACTGGAGCGATCGCAGGAGTTCGTCGCGATTGTACTGCGCCATCATCCGCCCGAGATAAGTGTTGCCACCGCCCACACGACTGGTGTCACGGAATCCAGAACTGGCTAAGTGTTGAGCGAGTTCCAAAACCGCTGGATCAGGTTCACTCAAGCAGGCGGCGATTAAACTAGCACTAGCAATCACAGGTAAATGGGATACCCAAGCAACGGCCCGGTCATGGTCAGCGGGAGAGCATTGGTAAATTTGGGCCGAGAGCGATCGCGCAATCTGGGCCACCCTCTCAACAGACTGCACCGGGGTTGTCTCCCCAGGCGTCAGGACATAGGGCCTGCCGGCAAACAGCCCTAGATGGGCGGCAGCAATGCCTGCTTCTGTCATCCCGGCCATCGGGTGACCACCAACAAAATTAGGCCATAAAGGGGTGATTGCTTCCACGACTGGCGCTTTTACAGAACCAACATCCGTCAAAATGGTGGCAGGTTTCAGGTGCGGGATTAGCTGCTTGACCGTGGGCAGGATTGCATCCAAAGGTGTGCAGATCATAATTAATTCTGCTGCGGCTAGCGAAGAAAGATCGCGGCTGGCTTGATCCACAGCCCCGCACGCGATCGCCGCTTGGCAGGTTTGCATTTGGCGACTAACCCCCAAAACCTGGTGGCCTAACTGGCGCAGATCCAATCCTACGGAGCCGCCGATCAGCCCTAATCCGACAATCCCAATTCTCATCAATTTTCTTGTCTAACTCGATAGGATCTTATGACACCCTCGACTACAACTTATTTTTATTTACACGGGTTTGCTTCTGGTCCTCGGTCTGCTAAAGCGGTATACCTGCGCGATCGCTTTGCTGCTATGGGGATTAAGTTACAAATCCCCGACCTCAACCAGCCAGACTTTTTCCAGCTCACGTTGACCCGCCAAATCAAACAAGTTGAAGCTGCCCTACCAACGACACCCGTAGTCCTAATCGGCTCAAGCTTAGGCGGACTGACTGCTGCCTGGGTAGCTCAGCGGCAATCTCAAATCAGGCAACTGGTGCTGCTTGCCCCCGCCTTCCAATTTCTCCAACAATGGCTGCCAACGCTGTCAGTAAACCAACAACAACAGTTGCTTCAGGGCCAGATGGAATTTTATCATTACGCGGAGCAGCGACCCCTGCCATTAAGCTATGAATTTATCCGCGACGTAGAGCAGTATCACGATCACCAACTCCTCCGCCCGGTTTCCACCTTGGTTCTGCATGGTATCCATGATCAGGTGATTTCTATTGCAACTAGTCAAGATTTTGTTAAACAACGTCCCTGGGCTCATTTAATTGAACTCAACAGTAATCATGCCTTAGTTGATGTCAAAGAACTCATCTGGCAAGCGATTCAAACCTGTTGTAACTTAGCTGCTAGACACAGTGATCAGGTTCCAAATCGCAGGGATGGTTAGGATCGCCTACCTCAATTTGTAGCGTTGTATGTTCGATTCCAAACTGATCGTGCAGTGTTCTGCAGACTACCGCTAAAAATCCATCGCCAGGGTGACCGGTGGGGATTACCAGATGAGCAGTCAGTGCGGTCTCAGTGGTACTCATCGCCCAGATATGGAGATCGTGGACTTGAGCTACACCAGGAAGCTCAGCTAGGTAGGTTCGTACCGCCAGTGGCTCAATGGCGTCTGGTACCCCATCAAGTGCTAGCTTCAAAGCAGCTTGCAAAAGTTGCCAGGTGCTGATCATCACGACGGCAATAATGAGCAGACTGGCCAGTGGATCTAGCCAGAGCCATCCAGTGGCAACAATCGTCATGCCAGCGATAACAACCCCAAGCGAAACAATGGCATCAGCAACCATATGCAGATATGCCCCCCGGATGTTTAAGTCCTTCTGGCGGCCTGACAGGAACATCAAAGCTGTTGCTGTATTAATCAAGATTCCAACAGCGGCAACGCCGATCACTGTAACCCCCGCAACCGGAGCAGGATTGTAGAAGCGTTGGATTGCTTCCCATGCAATTCCTCCCATCGTGGTTAGGAGGATAACTGCGTTCAGCAGCGCAATCAAAATGGAGGAACGACGCAACCCATAGGTATAACGGCGCGATGGCTGGCGACGAGTAAGCGTATTTGCCCCCCAGGCCAGGACCAGCCCTAAGACATCGCTCAAGTTGTGACCAGCATCAGCAAGCAGAGCAGTGGAATGAGCAGAGATGCCATAAATTGCCTCGACTAGGACGAACCCCAAATTCAATACGGTGCCAATCGCAAAGGCACGGCCATAGTTGGCAGGGTGATGTTCATGCCCGTGATGTCTGTGCCGATGATTGAGGCCATCTGCCATTATGCCTACTCCACGCTCTTCGCTCTAACCCAACCTATCTTATTCGTGGTGTTAAGCAGGGAAGTTTCCCTAGCCAGCAAATATTGGAGAGAGATGCATGGCTTGAGCGAGGGCTAATAGTGGGTCATTTGGCATGAGCATAGCCATAAGGATAGGAGATAGCCGACAAGATCCTAAATTTCCTAAACAATGTTGCTACCGTCGCACCCGTGCTCGTTGTCGTTGTGCCGCTGTCGTGCCGCTTCCTTGTCTCCCTATTGAAATGGAGTTGGATGTTAATTCCACACATTGACAGTGGTCTCTAACAAGTCAATAATTTGCTCCGGGGCTTCAGAATGTTACCCGTTGAGGGCTATCGTGCCAGAATTCGTTGCATCGATTCTGCCATATTGAGCCAACTGCCTGAAAGGGGTGCGTAAATGGGCAGATTGCCTTGATCACAAAGGGATAGCACTATCTCTCCGGGGGTTTGATGTCCTGCCAAGTTATCCCCTAAGAGCATTCGTAGAGGCAATTGAGCAGGTAAAATGAACTTGCTCTTTAATCCTTTTAGGCGAGAATAAGGTTTCTCTTCTACCTTGGCAGATCGGCCTGATAATGGCTATGCTCATGCCAAATGACCCACACTAGCTTGAAGCTGCTTGCTTCCGCCTTGCCCTTACTAATAAACCGTGCTTGGGAGCAAAAATCATCGTACCGACAAAGATCAGCGTCTGCAAGACCACAATGCAGCCTCCAGTCGCACCATCAATGTGGTAGCTAATGTAAGTTCCCATGACACTAGAGAACACCCCAGAAGCCGCAGCAATCAGCATCATGTGGTCAAATCTATCTGTTAACAGATAGGCAGTTGCTCCAGGGGTCACGAGCATGGCTACAACTAGAATAATTCCCACAGTCTGGAGTGCTGCCACAATCGTTAAGGAAAGCACCGAGAGCAGGATATAGTAGAGCGCAACGGTATTCAAACCAATCGAGCGGGCATGGGTTGGATCAAAACAGAAAAGCAGTAAATCTTTACGCAGCACCAGGATCGTAACCAGTGTAATCGCCGCAATGAGCACCGTCTGGATGATGTCCTGATTAGAGATCCCCAGCACATTTCCAAAGAGAATGTGAGTTAAATCCACGCTACTTGGCGTTTTCGAGATCAGCACCAGACCAAAGGCAAAGAACCCTGTAAAGACAAGCCCGATCACCGTGTCTTCCTTAATCCGGGTTTTGGACTTGATAAAACCGATGGCGAGGACTGAACTTACCCCAAAAACAAAAGCCCCAATCGCGAAGGGAATTTTAAGAATGTAGGCGAGTACCACCCCAGGCATCACAGCGTGAGAAACCGCATCCCCCATTAAGGCCCAACCCTTAAGAGTCATGTAGCAGGACAGAACTGAACAGACAAGCCCAACCAAAGCACTGACCGCGATCGCCTTGACCATGAACTCGTACTGTAAGGGCGCCACAAACCACTGCCAAATTGATGCAGTGTCCATTACATATTCTCCTCAGGTGAGGGCTTGATTAATTGTTGGCTGAGGGCGAAACCGCTTAACCTACCACCGAAGGTACGAGTGAGATTTTCTTCCGTGAATACTTCTCCGGTGGGTCCGTAGGCCAAAATGGTGCGGTTGATTAACACTACTTGGTCACAGAAAGTGGCAACCGAGGCAAGGTCATGAGTGGATATCAAGATGGTGTGGCCCAACTCCCGCAACTCAATCAACAATTCAATCATCGTTTTTTCTGTCTTGACATCTACCCCGGTAAAAGGTTCGTCTAACAGCATAACGGTTGCCTGTTGAGCTAAGGCACGAGCGAGAAAGGTGCGTTTCTTTTGTCCGCCTGAGAGTTCACCGATCTGGCGGTTTTGGAACTCGCTCATTTGCACCCGATCTAAACTCTCAGCCACAATTCTGCGGTCAACCGGACTGGGAATTCTTAGTACATTCATATATCCGTACCGACCCATCATCACCACATCCCAGACACTCACAGGGAAATTCCAATCCACTTCTTCTGATTGAGGAACATAAGCCACCATGTTCTTTTTTTGCACCAATCTGATGGGCATCCCGTTGATTAGCACCCGCCCAGTAGTTGGTTTGACAAAACCCATAATTGACTTAAACAGCGTCGATTTACCGCTGCCATTCATTCCGACTAGCCCGCCAATCGAGCCGGAGGCGAGTAGAAGATTAGCACCATGCAAGGCGACCTTGCCGTTGTAGGTAACTGTGACATTATCAACTTCAATACCGACCTCGCGCATTACAATTAACCTCTAAAAATTTTGACAACTTCTATGAATTCTTAACGGCTCTGCAACCCCTTAACCAGGGTATTGACGTTGTACTGCATTAATTTGAGATAAGTAGGCACAGGTCCATTGGCGGAGGAGAGGGAATCGACATAGAAAACGCCACCAAACTTGGCACCGGCTTCACTCGCTACTTGACGTTGGGCTTCATCGCTAACGGTACTTTCACAAAACACGACGGGGATTTTGTTCTGCCGCACCGATTCGATCACCTTCTCGACCTGTTTAGGCGTGGCTTGCTGCTCGGAGTTGACAGCCCACAGATATAATTCCTTCAGCTTGTAATCGTGAGCCAGATAGGAGAACGCTCCTTCGCAACTGACCATGTAGCGTTTGTTCGGGGGAATGACTGCCAGCTCTTTTCGCAGAGTCTGATCGATGTCCTTAATTTTCTGGCTGTAGGCTACGGCATTAGCATTGTAGGTGGCTGCATGCGGTGGGTCTAGCCCAACTAGGGCTTTGCGAATATTTTCCACATAGATCAGGGCATTTTGAGGTGACATCCAGGCGTGGGGATTGGGTTTGCCTTTGTAAAGATCTTCAGAAATATCAATAGGTTGAACGCCCTTACTCAGCGTTACGTGGGGAATGTTCTTGAGGTCACCATAGAACTTCTGTGCCCAGCGCTCTAGTCCGAGACCGTTATCCAATATTAGGCTAGCTTTTTGCGCTCTGACTATATCCTTGGGGGTGGGTTGATATCCGTGAATCTCAGCACCTGGTTTAGTTAGAGATTCGACAATTGCAGCGTCCCCGGCTACGTTACGGGCGATATCAGCAAGGACGGTAAACGTTGTGAGTATGACCTTTTTGCTCTGTGTATTCGGGTTACTTGCGTTGTTCCCCGCCTCAGCCGGCTTTGGCAGGGGATTGGTTTGGCTCTGTGAATTAGGAGGTGACGGGCTGCACCCGCTCATCCAGAGCCCTAGTAAAACTCCAGAGGCTGCCCAAAATTGCTTTTTGCTGGCTGGCGAGAGCCCAATTCGCCTGATTGATTTCATATTGTTTTCATTTTTTTTTCATATTTTAGTCATTATTGTTCTTGGCTATCTGTGAAAGCAGAAACGCAAATTTTCTTAATAAAAAAGTGTGGGTTACGAGGGATGCTAATTTGTATGTAGAATTCATAATCATCATTCCAAGGATAAAGTTCTCGAAATAACGAGAAGAGTTGGAAAAAGCGCTCAAACATGCCACAAGCGGAAGCAGTAAAGAAAGATTGCAGATGCTCTACTGGCTCAAAAGTGATCAAGTCAACAGCAGGAGATCGCTAGCGGAACGCCTAGGACGCGATCAAGCAACCATCACTCGTTGGTTAGGAAAGTACAAGGATGGAGGGGGCTGAAGTTTGTTAGAAGAAACAGGCACCCAGAAGTGTACCCATTTTCAGGGGGAAGCCTTAGAACAGTTGAAGCAGCGATTAGAAGATCCTCAAGGATTTCATAGCTATGGTCAGATTCAACAATGGCTGCTCACCAAATTAGGACTAGCCATCGCTATAAAATGATCTATCACCTCGTTCTCTATCGGCTCCAAGCTAAGCTGAAAGCTTCTCGTCCCCAAAGCCTGAAGCAACATCCAGACAGTTTGTCTCCTTAAAGAAAAACCTACACAAGTACTCAAATTATTGCGGGAGGAGTTTAGTGACGGAAAAGATTGAGGTACAGGTGCCAAGACGAAGCTCGTTTGGGGCTCAAGTCAATCGTAGTTATTTTCTTTACAGAAGGCAGTACAGGCCGCTTACTTATGCTTAGCCAAGTAGTGCTTAGCTTGTAGTTGTCGTTTGCTGTGGTGCCATTGGTAATATTCAACCGCGATCGCCACTTGATGGGTGAGTTCGTTAACCCTTTATGGCTGAAGATCTTGACCTGGACAGTTGCGATCGTAATCGCTGGCTTAAACATCTGGTTGCTAGTCCAGACGTTTGGGGCTGGTTATATTCTCTATAAAGTCAACTGAGGTCGTAGCAAGTCAGCGGCTGTAGCAGTATGGCCGTAAAGGTCGTAAACATCAGCATCGGTAATTGCCACAGGTACGATTGAACCAAGGCGCGCTTCGCCCTGAACATAAACCAATCCGTCAACCTCAGGCGAAAATCGTGGTGATCGCCCGATTAGTTCTCCCGTATCTGGGTTTTCTTGCTCGATCAAGACATTAACAACTTGCCCGACGGACTGTTGGTTCTGCTTACGGGATATGGGCTGCTGAAGCATCATCAACCGATCCCGACGCTGATCCATCACCGATTGCGGTAACTGGTTGGGTAAGTTGTAGGCGGGAGTACCCTCCTCTGGGGAGAAGGTAAAGACACCGACATGGTCAAACTGATGACGCTGTACAAACTGGCATAAGTGCTCAAAGTGCTCCTCCGTCTCACCGGGGAAGCCGACAATAAAGGTCGTGCGGAGTACAGCATCAGGTAGGGCAAGTTTTATTCGCTCAATAATGCTGTCGTTAACTTGTCCTTGCCAGGGACGGTTCATTGCGCGTAATACCTCCGGATGAGAGTGCTGTAAGGGCAGATCAAGGTAAGGCAGCACGTTCGGCGTTTCTCGAATTGCCGCCAGCACCTTTGGCGTCAGGCCTGTGGGATAGGCAT
The DNA here is from genome assembly GCA_902806435.1 of uncultured Synechococcales cyanobacterium. Classification (GTDB taxonomy): domain Bacteria; phylum Cyanobacteriota; class Cyanobacteriia; order Thermosynechococcales; family Thermosynechococcaceae; genus CADCWO01. The sequence goes on from CADCWO010000069.1 coordinate 51,878, forward strand.
AGTGGATGCGAATCCAGGGAATATCTACTTGGCCTAAGGCCCGTAGTAGCTCTACCAGCTTTGGTTCTCCATAGAGATCTAGGCCGTAGTTGGTGGTAATCTGCGAGATTAAGATCAGCTCTTGTACCCCTTCAGCGGCTAGTTGCTGGGCTTCTGCGACGATAGATTCAATCGATCGCGATCGCTGGTTGCCCCGCAAGTGAGGAATAATACAAAAAGCACAGCGGTAGTCACAGCCTTCAGCTACCCGCAGGTAAGCGACCCCTTCCGTTGTGGTGCGATAGCGAGGCGTTGTTTCATCCGCAATGTAGGTTGGCTGCTGCGAAACCTGTTTTACCCGCTTGCCAGATTCGACTTGCTGGATCACTTCTACAATGTTGTGATAGTCGCCAGTGCCAACTAGTGCTACCGCTTCCGGCAATTCATCTAAAAGCTGTTCCTGAAAGTGCTGGGCCATGCAGCCAGCAATCACAATTTTCTTATTAGCTTCCGCCAATTCAACCAGGGTGCGAACCGACTCCTCCCGGGCGGACTGGATAAAGCTACAGGTGTTGACAACCACGTAATCCGCTAGTTCTTCGTTCGCGTCTATTCCATAACCAGCTTGGGCCAGCAGACCAAGCATATGCTCCGTGTCAATCCGGTTTTTTTCACAACCCAAATGAGAAAACGCGATCGTGGTTTTGTGACCCATGAAATTTCTAGAATAATGATCCAGCAGGTGAAAGTAATAGCCCGTCTAGCTTAACAAAAACAGCGATCACCAGCTTCACAGGATAACTGACTACTGCTTTTAGACCCGCTTGCCGTGCAGGGGTAGGGAGTGGGTAGTTATTAACCTTTGAGGCAGAATAGCAGTAACCAGCAAGTTTTAGTTTGTTTGAAATTTAAGTATAGGAGGGTTTTGGGTGAGCAATACTAGTAACTTCCGTCAAGCGATTCGCCAGGCAGGCCAGCAGGCCCTTATCGGCCCTAATGTGATTAAAAACGCCCTGCCTTTCGTCGGAGCAGGGCTGCTTCTAACTGCCGTTGGTACCTACGGTGGCATCCAAGTTTTGGCTACTAATCCCGGTTTGTTTTTCCCCACCTTCATTGGGGCAGTGGTCTTAGAATTGGTACTTTTCTTCGTCGCGATGCGGGTAGCTGAGCAAGGCAAGAATAGTACTGCGTTACCGCTTTTAGCAACCTATAGCCTCCTATCAGGTTATACCTTGGCTGGGCTAGTTACTGTTGCCCTTCGTACACCAGGCGTCGGTCTGCCTGGTATCGGGTTTGCGGCTCTGGGCTGTGGCCTCACGTTTATTGCTGGGCGGCAAATTGGCTCTAACCTTTCTGATCAAGATGGTATGGCTTTAAGCCGAACGATCGGATTAGGGGTTATTGCTCTATTCGTTGTGGTTGGTGGGCAGTTCCTGCTGAGTTTATTTGGTGTTTATGCCCCAAGCTGGTTAGAGATTGCAATTTCCGGCTTGGGCGTTGTGATTTTTGTCGGAGCCGCAGTTGTTGATTTTTACGTCCTACCCCGTACCTACCGGGATGACCAGTACTTACCCGCTGCCTTGTCGATGTACTTAACCTATATCAACTTGTTCATTTTTATCCTGCGATTACTGACCGCTTTCAATAGTCGTGACTAAGCGATTTTAGTTCAAACAGATAGATTCTCAAGCTGTAGTTACGGTACTACAGCTTTTTTGTGGGCAATCCAGTCTGCAATCCGTCTGCTTGATCTTGTTAGAATCGAACCTATTCCAAAGTTAATTAGGTGTGGTCTGACGGCGTTTTATCACCTGAAAGACACCAAAATTCAAGCTAAGCTCGATCTTGCACAAAACCGTATAATTTTTCCAACTAAAGCCCCTGTATAGGGTGTTTGGAAAGTAGTCGTCTAGAAAATTAAGCGTCATAAAGCTATGGTCCAAACACCCTCTAAACCAGAGTGGTTACGGGTTAAAGCCCCCCAATGGGAGCGTGTTGGCAACGTCAAAGAAATCCTGCGAGATTTAGCCCTTAATACAGTCTGTGAAGAAGCCTCCTGCCCCAATATTGGTGAGTGCTTTAGCCACGGTACAGCAACTTTTCTAATTATGGGTCCGGCCTGTACGCGGGCTTGCCCTTACTGTGATATTGACTTCGAGAAAAAACCTAAACCCTTAGACCAGTCTGAACCACAGCGATTGGCAGAGGCGGTAAGGCGGCTAGGCCTTAATCATGTAGTAATTACTTCTGTCAACCGGGATGACTTGGCTGATGGAGGAGCTTCGCAATTTGTTAGCTGCATTGAAAATATTCGAGTTCTCTCGCCTCAGACAACAATTGAAGTCTTGATTCCCGACTTGTGTGGTAACTGGCAAGCCTTGGAAATTATTCTGCAAGCTCAGCCAGACGTGCTGAACCACAATACGGAGACCATTCCGCGACTTTACCGCCGCGTGCGGCCCCAGGGTAACTACGAGCGAACTTTAGAGCTGCTGCGGAGATCGCGTGACTTTGCTCCCTGGGTCTACACAAAATCGGGTTTAATGGTTGGACTGGGCGAAACAGACACCGAGATCCAAGCCGTGATGCAGGACTTGCGCCGTGTAGACTGCGATATTCTCACTATTGGTCAATACCTACAACCGACGCAAAAGCACCTAGGTGTGGAGGGATTTGTCACTCCGGCTCAGTTTGATGCCTGGAGACAGGCAGGCGAGGCGATGGGTTTTCTCCAAGTGGTTTCATCCCCCCTTACCCGCAGCTCTTACCATGCGGAACAGGTGAGAGACTTGATGGGCCAGTACCCCCGCTCTAGGCCTGGGGCTAGTTCCTAGAATTGCTGCGGGGTGGGTATTGTACTGCTACCATCTGAGGCGCGGAGGCAGTAACAAATTCTTCCGTGTAGGTTTGAATATCATAAGGGAGCAGATTACACCGCCGGATCAAACATAGTGGCACTACTGTGGGGGCGGCAATATGCCGAGCAGAAAAAAGGCTGGTGGTTATTCCCTGTAAACCCCAGGCGATCGCTGTTGTCTGCACCCTTGCCCCCTGCGGGTACACCACATCTCGAAAGACAGCCGTCTGGCCTGGCTGGAGAATCTCAGGCGTAGTATAGTTCCAACCTGCTCCGGCAATCCGGCCAAAGTTATCCAGCACTTCGTAGTACACCCGCACTCGATCTACAGCGCGATCGCTAGCATTAGTCACCCGGCCTACTAGCAAGTTGCCCTCATACCGCAATTCCGACACAAATATCGATACCCGCTCGACTGGCTTGATCGGTTTGGGGGTAGTACTTTCTCTGGGTGGATGGGCTGGCAAGCGACTGGTGCCACCCCGGCACAGGTAACCAAGGTCAATAATTCGGCCATTGGAAGTCTGCATCCAGCAGCCTTGCGTTAAAGCAACCTTGGGAAGGAGGGTGATTGAGACAGCGGCTAGAGTAGCAGTTAGCCAAAGCATTGGTTTTTACAGAATGTGGCATTCTTAATCTCTATTCTCGCAAAACTTGTACTACAACTTTCGAGACAAAATAGGGATGGATTTGGTAACCTCATCGACATTCCAGCTCTGAGAACAGGTCAACATGCAAAAGCTTATCGTGATCACAGGGGTGTCTCGCGGTCTAGGACTGGCGATGACGGAGCAGTTTATCGCTGCCGGGCATACGGTGCTTGGTTGCGCTCGCTCTACTAGGGCAGTCAAGGAACAGTGCGCTAGATTTGGCTCTCCTCACGATTTTGCTGTGGTGGATGTGGCAGAGCAACAGCAGGTGCAAGCTTGGGCGGAGCGCTTGCTGGCAAATTATGGACCGCCGGACTTGTTGATTAATAATGCCGGAGTCATTAATGCCCTGGCACCCCTGTGGCAGGTTCCGGCGCAGGAGTTTGACCGGGTAATTGAGGTGAATATCAAGGGCGTCATGAATGTGATTCGTTCCTTTGTGCCGGCGATGATCGCCAAGCGAAGTGGCATCATTGTTAACTTTAGTTCTGGTTGGGGTCGTTCTACCTCGCCGCAGGTGGGGCCGTACTGTGCCTCTAAATGGGCGATCGAGGGCCTGACAAGATCTTTAGCTCAGGAATTGCCCTCCGGCATGGCGGCTGTGCCTCTCAACCCCGGTATTATTCACACTCAGATGCTGGAAATTTGCTTTGGCACGGAAGCTGCCGCCTATACCTCTCTAAAAGATTGGGGAGTAAAAGCCGTTCCGTTCTTGCTTAAGCTCAAGCCAAAGGACAATGGGATGCCGCTGACTGTTACCGCCTAAAGATGTGCCACTATGACGCCATGTCCTATTGTGTGCCAGAGAGCACTGCAGTACTTCCATCAAAAAGGTTATAAGCGTGTTACCTGTCCCACTCAGAACTACTGTGGATGTTAGTTCGCTTAGCCGCAAAAACTACCTTTGGCTAGGTTGCCGTCAGTCAACTGCTTAGGTTGGGCCAAGCACCCGTTTTCCTTAACCGTGCTATGGAAACCTTAGAAGAACTTGGTACTAAAGGCGATCGCATGACATTGCCTAAGAAAACTCTACTTGCTGCTGGGATTCTATTCACTAGTCTAATTGGCGGTTTATACATTGCTGCTTCAACCATCTTGTTGCATAGTCTCAGGCAGGCAGAGGAACAGAATGCTCGCCAGGCGGTTGCAGGCGTTTTAAGTATCTTTACGCAAACTCAAGAAGACTTTAGTTCGCGGGTGGCAGATTGGGCAGCTTGGGATGAAACCTACGTTTTTATCAAAGACGTTAATAAAGATTACGTCGCCTCAAATCTGATTCCGGAAACCCTAGCAATCTTAAAGATCAATCTCGCGTTATACCTCCAGCCTTCTGGCCGGATTGTCTTTGGCACTGGTTTTGACCTGATACATCAGAAAAAAACAGCTATCCCCAAAGCGTTACAGGCGCCCCTTTCTCCCCAAGATATCCTGCTGCAACATTCAGATTCAGCAAGTAGTTTAACGGGGATTATGCTGCTGCCAGAAGGTCCGATGCTAATTAGCTCTCGACCAATTGTCACAAGCGAAATTAAAGGTCCGATTCGGGGCACGGTGATCTTTGGGCGCTTTCTGGATGCAGAAGCAATTGCTAGATTAGCCAGAATCAGCCGTTTGCAGTTGAGCGTGCATGAGCTGAACGAAACTCAACTGCCTGCCGACTTCCAGGCAGCACGCTCTGCTTTATCAGAGCAGAAACCCCTTCTGGTTCACCGATTAAGTGAACAGACTATTGCCGGGTATACCCTGCTGAAGGATATTTATAATCAGCCTGCGCTGCTATTACGGGTAGACGTACCTAGAGAAACATATAAACAAGGCCAAAACAGCCTGCGTTACCTGATGGCTTCACTCTTATTAACGGGATTAGTGTTTGGTGGATTAACCTTGTTGCTTTTGAAGCAGTTACTCCTGTCCCAGCGGCAGTGGCAGCAGAGCGAAGCTCGTTACCGGACGTTGGTTACCCAGGCTTCGGAAGGTATTTTCCTGGTTGACATTGATACCAAACAAATTTTGGAAGCCAACGCCGCGTTTCAGAAGTTACTCGGTTCTACCTCTGAATGTGGGCTGACCCTTTATGATGTTGTTGCTGAGGAGCGTCAGAGCATTGACCAGGATCTGCTGCTGATTTTGAAAGCAGACGATCACTTTACCGGGGAGCGGCAATGCCGTCGTCAGGATGGAGAGTTAGTTGATGTTGAAGTCAATGCCAATGTGATTTCCCACGATGGTAAAGATGCCTTTTGTTTCCTGGTTCATGATATTACTGAGCGCAAGCAATTTCAGGAACAATTACTGCACAATGCTTTCCACGATTCACTCACGGGTTTAGCAAACCGGGCCTTGTTTATGAATCGGCTTCAGCATGTAATCCAGCTTGCACAGCGGCGTTCCCTGGATGAGCCCTACTTGTTTGCCGTCATCTTTTTAGACCTTGATCGCTTCAAAGTGATCAATGACAGCCTGGGACACATGGTTGGCGATCAACTCCTGATTGCGATCGCTCGAAGACTACGCACTTGTCTGCGGGCCAGCGATACCTTTGCCCGCTTAGGAGGAGATGAATTTGCCATCCTTCTAGAAGACAACCAAAGTGACACTGACGTATCCGTAATTGTCGACCGGATTCAGCAAGAATTCAAGAAATCCTTCAGTCTTGAAGCTGTGACACCCCAGAAAGATTTACCGGCAGCTCCTTTACTAGAGATATTTGCTACAGCAAGCATTGGCCTCATCCTTAATACAAAAGGGTATCAGCACCCAGAAGAGCTTCTGCGCGATGCTGACATTGCAATGTATCGGGCCAAGGTGCGAGGTAAGGCCTGCTACGAAGTATTTGATGTCACCATGCATAACCATGCAGTAGCACAGTTGCAGTTGGAGAATGACCTCCGTCGGGCGATCGAAAAGCAGGAGTTTCAGTTGTACTACCAGCCAATTATCTGCCTGAAGACGGGGGGGCTGAGGGGTTTTGAGGCGCTGGTGCGCTGGCAACGCCGTGATAACCTGGTTTCTCCAGCCGAGTTTATCCCGATCGCGGAAGAGACTGGGCTGATTGTTCCCCTAGGGTGGTGGGTACTGCGAGAGGCTTGCTGCCAAATGCGGTCTTGGCAAAGGCAATTTGGATCAGCTGTAATGCTCAGCCTAGGTGGCCCGCTGACGATCAGTGTGAACATATCTAGCAAACAGTTTTTGCAACCCAATTTAATCGAACAGATTAAACAAATTCTTCAGGAAACAGAGCTGGATGCCCGCAGTTTAAAGCTGGAGATCACAGAAAGCACGTTTATGGAAAACGCTGATTCAGCTACTGCCATGCTTTTGGAGATGCAACGCTTGGGGATTAGGTTGGCGATTGACGACTTTGGTACAGGCTACTCATCCTTGAGCTATTTGAACCGCTTTCCGACTGACACGTTGAAGATTGACCGCTCATTCGTCATGGGCATGAGTTCTGAGCTAGAGAGCTTAGAGATTGTGCGAATTGTTGTCATGCTGGCCCGGAATTTAGGAATGGATGTGGTTGCTGAAGGAGTGGAAACAAGCGAGCAGCTAGCCCAACTTAAAGCGCTGCAATGCCACAACGGCCAAGGATACTTGTTTTCTAAACCCTTACCTATTAAAGGCGCAACTACTTTCCTAAGCGAACATTATTGTTCGCTCACCTATTGAGTAGAGAAATGTTTGGGTTAAGACTAGGCATTTGGCTTTGCTGGTGCTCTGCCCATTGCCCGCCAGAGAAAACGCAAACGGTTATCCTGCCGCCCCAAGGAGCAAAATATTAAGTATTGCCTGCATCCTGTAGCTCAGCGCGAATGCCTTCGATGCGTTTCCGGTTAACCCCTAAATCAGACTCTCCTAGCCGTGAAGCAGACCGGGTATGAATTAGATGATTATCCCGATCTAGATAGAACTCAACGTCATCAACAAACCCTAGAATCTTACTGCTAAACTCGGCATAGAGGTAATCCGGGGCTTGGGAGATAATTGTTGCTCGATCGCTGCTCTCCAGAATCCTCTTTAGCTTGGCAAACGCTTCATCCGGTGTGGTGTTAAAAGTCAAAGGCTCGATCTTGTGATCATCACTGCTCTGGCTCGACACGCAGTTAGGCGTATCGGGACAAGGTGCTAGTTTTCCGTCATCAACTCCTAAATTGGTCGGTTGGTTGCCCACAAATATCTTTAACCCAAATAGTCCGCCCCCTGAAGAAGATGCAAGATTGGGAGCAGCCTGAGCCATCGCAGGCGTAGTTGTTCCCAGCCACAAGGTTACAGCAACCAATAAAGACAAGACGATTACTATTGTCTGGGGGAAGGTAAATAGCTTTTGCATGGAAGTGTTATCGCAAGACTAGTTGGACATTGCTTTAGTGTAGTAGGGTCAGCAGAATTGGCGTTCTGACGATATGCAGATTCTCCTGCTAGGGAAGCGGAGATGGTGAAAAGTACAGTTTTAGCTTTTGGTCAAGGTGGTAGCTCAGCAATGGCAGTGGAATACGATCTAGTTGTGATTGGTGGCAGTGCTGCTGGCTTGTCTGCTGCTGTTGCCGCAGCCCATCTAAAAGCGCGAGTTGCCCTAGTAGAAGCACATCAGCTCGGGGAAACAACGTTTTTACGCCGTCAAGCTTTGATTGAAGTGGGGCGAGCTACCCGCCAAGCCCATGCTGCGCCTCAATTTGGGGTTGATAATCTCGCAACAAATGTTGGGGGAGTTTCAGTAAGCTGCGATCGCGCCATGCGGTGGGCTGAGGGTGTTGTTGCCACCCTAACCGAAAATGACCCCCAGGCAGGTTCAGCGGCTGCCCTAGCAACTTTGGGTGTGGAGGTGATTTTTGGGGGCGGTCAGTTTCACAATGCGCCGCTATGCTTTAGCGTTAACGGGCGGCAACTGCGATCGCGGGCCTATCTAATTGCAACAGGCACTTATACTGCCAAGCCCAACCAGGAATTGCAAGCTACCGGGTATTTGACAAGCGAAGATATCTTATCAAGCTTAAATTTCACTCAGTCTCAAATCCCTCCATCCCTCCAAAACTTACTGGTGATTGGAGGGGGGCTAGTTGCTACTGAACTTAGTCAAACTCTCAACCGTTTAGGGTCCAATGTGACGATGGTGGTCGAGGCTCCACGCCTCTTAGCCCAAGAAGATGCCACCGCCGCCCAATTAGTGCAAGCTCAGTTGGAAGCTGAGGGTGTTCGCATCCTTACCGATAGCCGGATAACGCAGGCAAAGCAGCTCAATGGTAAGAAGTGGGTTTCAACCGGGGAGTACACCATCGAGGCGAGCGAAATTTTGCTGACTGTCGGGCAGCGCCCCCAGGTGGAATCGCTCAACCTGGAATCAGTCGGGGTGCAAGTCGGGAAACAAGGAGTCCAGGTCAATGAAAAACTGCAAACCTCCCATCCTAGAATCTATGCCTGTGGAGAAGTGATTGGCGGCTACCCGCTGCCCCATGTAGCGCGTTATGAGGCGGCAATTGCTTTGAAAAATGCCTTGTTTTTCCCTAAATTTAAAGTGAACTATCGCGCCGTTCCCTGGGCAGTATTTTCTGATCCAGAACTAGCCCGTGTCGGGTTAACAGAAGCACAAGCAAGACATCGGTATGGGCAGATTCAGGTTTTGCAACAGTTCTATAAAACAATAGCTAAGTCCCAGCTGCGGGGCGAAACCACGGGATTTTGTAAAATGATTGTCTTCAGAGACGGCACCATTCTTGGCGCCCATTTAGTTGGTTCTGCCGCCGCAGAAGTGGTGCATTTGATTGCTTTAGCAATGCAGCAACGGCTGAAGGTCAAAGCCCTATCTGATTTAGTACACATCTCTCCCACGTTTTTAGAAATTAACTTCAAAACTGCTACAGAGTGGGGATTAGGTCAGCAATCAGCACGACAAGACTGGCTGGAAAGCTGGTTCAACCTGCGCCGTGCCTGGTCTTCCTAGCAAGTAGTATCCGGTCTGCTAATATCCTAGAAATTCTGCGTATCACCTATGACAGCCACAGGTCAGGCAGCTTACCAATACCAACCCTTGTGCAAACCCGGCCAACTCATTTGCGGCACTGGGCAAACAGCGGTGATTACAGGTTGGACGGTCAAAGGCGCGATCGCCAAGCGCCTCCAGTCCCAAGAATTTGCAGTCATCGGCCAGCTATACAGTCCCACCCGCGGTATCAGCTTTTTAATCCGTAACCTGCTGGCTAATCCCCATGTGCGCTATTTAGTTGTGGTGAATGCCACTAAAGAAGATCGCAATGCTGGAGGGTGTGATTGTCTACTAGATTTCTTTCGCCACGGATTTGAGGCTGGGGAAAGTGATACGGGACGGCGTTGCTGGGTGGTTAGCTCTTCCATTCCTGGCTATGTTGACTTTGAAATTGCCGAAAGTGCTTTGGAGCAGTTGCGCCAAAGTATGGAATGGTTTGAGGTCAAGTCGATTTCTGAAGCTGTGCACCAAGTTCAAGCTTTAGCGCTCCAAGCCCTTAGAGATAACCCGAAACCCTGGGGAGCACCTTTGAGCTTCCCCCAACCGCCAGAGAGCGCTGTAACAGTGCTGCCAGGACCCCGCTACGGCCACCGAATTGAAGGGAAAACGATCGCCCAAACCTGGGTGAAAATTATTCACCGGATCAAAACAATGGGAACCATTCGTCCCACAGGATATGACGGACAATGGCAAGAACTAATTGATTTAATGGCAATTGTCACCGATGAGCCAGCCGGGTTTTACTTTCCTGAGCCAAACTATTTGCCCTGCGATCGCCCGTTTATCGAGCAGTACATTTCTCATATTCTGGATGATGCCCCTGACCAAGAAGGAATTCAATATACCTATGGCCAGCGCCTGCGCTCCTGGTTTGGTCAAGACCAGGTTGAGCAAGTGATTCAAAAATTAATCATTGAAATTGATTCTGCCAGGGCCGTGATGTCTCTTTGGGACGTGCGCGATCACGCTGCTGACCATAGCCCTCCCTGTCTCAATCACATTTGGCTGCGAGTCACTGAGGGGGAACTATCTTTAACGGCAACTTTCCGCAGTAACGACATGTTTGCGGCTTGGCCTGCAAACACGATGGGCTTACGGGCACTACAGGAACATATATGTAGTCAAATTGCCAGTCGTTCCCCTCACAAGCTGAACGTAGGGCCGCTGATTACTGTCAGTCAGAGCGCCCATATCTACGATGATTGCTGGGAAAATGCCGATCAACTGATTCAAAATCAGTATGCCAAGATCTGCGCTGCACGAGATTACGCTGACCCAGCAGGGAGCTTTGGCGTGAGTGTGCAGGGCAGTAAAATTCTAGTCGAACACCTGACGCCTGGTGCCGGAGAGGTCGTCAATTGCTACTGCGGTACTTCTGCAAGCCAGCTCTATCGCCAGATTTCCGCAGACTGCCCTGTCCTGCAAGTAGAACATGCCCTTTACCTAGGTACAGAGCTGCAAAAAGCGGAGTTAGCCACAACTACAACGTTTATCTACGAGCAAGATAAGCCGTTGCGGCGCGGAAGTCTGCCGGGGGAATCTTCCCCCGGCAGACTTCCTTAGCTACCCACCTAAGCTCAAGGAATCATAAGTCAATCAAACACGGGCCAGGGTGACTGTCTCGGTTTGGTCTTGATACTTACCCCGCCGCGCTTCGTAACTCACTGCACAGGGTTCGCCTTCTAAAAAGAGAAGCTGCACAATTCCCTCATTGGCATAAATTCGGCAGTCAGCACTAGAAGAATTGGAAAACTCTAAAGTTAAATGACCTCGCCAACCAGCTTCGGCGGGAGTGAGATTGGCAATCAGGCCCGTTCTGGCATAAGTACTTTTCCCAATACAGATGACAGTGACATTCTCTGGAACAGCTAAGTGCTCCATGGCAACGCCCAAGCCGTAGGAGTGAGCTGGAAGAATAAAGTAGCTACCATCAGTATCCGTGTGTAGCGGGGTTGGTTCCAGGTTGGCCGGATTGAATTTTTTCGGGTCTACGACTGTGCCCGGAATGTGCCGAAACACCCGGAATTCATTGGTACTGAGCCTGATGTCGTAGCCATAGGACGACAATCCGTAGCTAATCACCCGGCGAATTTGTCCATTGTCTGCATCAATTTGTCGAACCAAAGCGGGCTCAAAGGGAGTGATCATCCCTTGCTGAGCCATTTGGACAATCCACGTATCGTTTTTAATCACAGGGGCTACAGAGTAGAGGAAACAGCGATAGTTAGGGCCAAGGATTACGGCGAAGTTGCGTAATTTGATCTGCAATATCTAAAATGCTTTGTGGCATGTCTGGCCCTGTCAGAATCACATCCACAGGCTTGGGGCGCTCCCTGAGAAGTGCTAGCACCTCCGCTTCTGGGATCAAACCCAACCGGATTGCCAAACTCAATTCATCTAAAACGACTAGACAGTATTTTTCCTGCAAGACAACTTTCTGTGTATGCTGCCATAGCTCTAGTAGTGCTTGCGTTTCTGCTGCTTCTAGTTCTGGGGTATCAATACAGCGCGGCACATTACAGCGTAGCCAGTCTAAGTGTTGTCCTAAACAGACAGGGCGCTCATGACCTTGATTAATTCCGCCTTTGAGAAACTGCACCACTAGGACTGGGGTTCCCTGCCCCGCAATTCTTAGGGCTTGGGCCATCACATTCGTAAAGAAGCTGCGATGGGAAGATGTAAAGACTTGTACCAGTCCTTCTACGGCGTGAGGTAGGGGACGGTCAAGAATTGGGGCGCGGGTTTCAACCTGCAAAACCATAGAGCAGTATCCAGTAAGCAGTTGATTGGAGCAGTTGACACCGAATTTTGATATCTAGTGTGCTAGTCGCCCAGCATCCATAGTCAAACACTAGATACATGGGTTCGTCAAGAGCTTATCTTGAATTTTAATTGCAGCATCGGGCAAATGCATTGTTCTTTAGCCCACACCTTCAAGGTAAATATGGCTCCAAGTAGCCTTTCGTTAGTTTGCCTGCTGACTTTTGATCAATGCTGACAACGTGGATTTAGTTTCTTTGGTGTTGATGGCAAGATAGCAAGCTCTAGGATGAGGCGGACTTGCTGGCACTCAATCAGAGATTGCCTCTTTATGGCTTAATTGGTACTTTGAATAACTTGCTTGACTTCGTTCCGCTCAGGGCACCATATTTTTAGCGGGTAGACCACAACCTTAAAAATGGCAAAGGGTTGAGTAACAATAAATCTTACTGTCCTAGCGTCAGCCCAACCCACGTCTTCAGCGATCGCGTGCTCCAGTGGTAATGGTCTTGCGCCAAGATTGGGTGAGGTACAGTTTACTCAAAAATTGATGTATTACTCCTATCGTCTCCCTGTACAGGGTTAGGTAAATGAAGCATGCACGTCTGATTATGAATCCGGTTTCCGGCACTGATGAGCCCAACTCTATGAAGCTGCCGGACATTATCGCGGCACTGGAGGCGGAGGACATTCGGGCTGACCTAGCATTTACTAAGCCGGATGAGTCTCCCCAGCTGATTGCCCAACGAGCTGTTGCAGAGGGCTATGCGATGGTCATCGTAGCCGGTGGCGATGGGACGGTGAGTGAAGTGGCGAAAGGATTGCTGCATGCGCCAATTCCCCTAGGGATTTTGCCAATCGGCACCTATAACAATATTGCCCGGAGCTTTAACCTCCCAACAGATCTGACTCAGGCCTGTCACGTACTAGCACGGGGGCAGATCAAGAGCATTGATGTCGGGCAAGCTAACGGTGAGCACTACTTTTTTGAGGCGGCGGGGGTGGGACTGGATGCAATTATCTTTCCGCTGGGTGAAGAAATTAAGGGTGGACGATGGGGCCGAATGCTTCAGGCGTTTCGCTTAGCGATGAGTTATCGACCGCAGCCAATGAGGATAGAATTAGACCGCCCCGTTGTAGAAGCACAGACTCGCCCCTTACTACGTCGACCATTTTTGCAACCAAGGACAGCAAACGCCAAGGAATTTCAGATTCAAGCTCTGCTGGTCGTGATTGCCAACGGCCCTTATTATGGCACCGGATTCACGGTTGCCCCAGATGCCGTCGTAGATGATGGCCTGCTGACAATGACCATTTACCGAAGGTTCAGTAAGTGGGAACTAGTGCGTCATTTTTGGTCGATCAGTCGCGGACAGCACCGTTACGACCCCAAAATTGAAACTTACCAAGTTGCAGGAGTGCGCCTCACCTCGCAAGCCAAGCTACATGTTCATATCGATGGGCATGCGATCGGTGAAGTACCCGTTACGTTCAAGGTGATTAAACAGGCTTTGAAAGTAATTGTCCCGGCAATTAATACACCTACCTACCAACGTCAAGATGACCCCAATCCACCGGTCTCACTCCCAGCTGATTCACAAAAAATCGGCAAAGATGAACTAACCTGAACAGGCAATTGAAAACAGATCCATAATTAGTAGAAAGTCAGCACCACGGTTAACCTAGTCCTAAAAATCCATTCATAGATTTTTGACTGGCTCTTGCGGCAAGTGAGACTTCTAGACCCTAAATGTGTTTACCCTAGATTTACCTGTTTGCACTGCATCGGATCAAGTAAATATCCTACACTCAGGGTTTAAGGTAAGCTCCAATGTCTTGGCAACGTTCTGATGGTCGCGCGGTGGATCAACTCCGGCCCATCCGCTTTGAGCGCGAATTTACCCGATTTGCTTCCGGGTCGGTGTTGACCAAATGTGGAGACACTCAAGTACTCTGTACTGTTACGATCCGCTCAGGGGTGCCCAAATTTTTAGAGGGCAGCGGCCAAGGTTGGCTCACGGCGGAATACCGGATGCTCCCAGGTGCCACCCCCCAGCGCCAGGAAAGGGAACTTCTGAAGCTTTCTGGCCGCACCCAAGAAATCCAACGTTTGATTGGTCGCAGCCTACGAGCGGCACTAGATTTAGAGGCTTTAGGAGAACGAACCTTGATCGTTGATGCCGATGTGCTTCAGGCTGATGCTGGCACTCGGACAACTGCGATTACGGGTGGTTTTGTTGCCATGGTGGATGCTTTAAGTAAGCTGGTACAAGCCGGTGAGCTAGTACAGGTGCCAATCCGGCATCACGTTGCTGCGGTCTCAGTTGGTTTGTTGGACGGTGAAGCAGTCTTAGATTTGAATTATCTAGAAGACGTGGCTGCTGAAGTGGATTGTAATGTGGTACTGACTGAAGATTTGAAGCTACTAGAAGTGCAGGGAACTGCTGAATCAGGCGTTTTTAGCCGTGCCCAGCTCAACCAAATACTGGACTTAGCAGAAACAGGCGTCCGGCAGTTGATTACCGCCCAACGGGCGGCTTTAAGCTCCTGATTCTCTTAAAGTAGTTTGAATGTGCTCAACTACGCGATCAAGGCCGACGGAGTGAGAGGCTTTAAACAGCACGCGATCGCCCGGTCGCAAAAACTGTCTAAGATAATTCACAAGTGCTTCATGTGTTGAAAAGGATTTAGCTGCAACAGGCGCAGCACCTCCCGTCATTGCGGCTGTTTCCTCGCCCTCCAGCACCAGCAGGTAATCTAAGCAGAGCTGTTGGACCACACTACCCACCTGGCGGTGTAACTCTAGAGAATGCGCCCCCAGTTCCTTCATTGTTCCCAAAACAGCAATTCGCCGCTGACCGCCAGTTTGGGCCAGTAAATGCAAAGCAGCAGTCATGGATTCAACCCCAGCATTATAGGTTTCATCCAGAATCACAATATCGTTAGGCAACTCGTAGCGTCCCCCCCGGCCCTTTGGCAGGTTAACCGTTAAGCCACTAGTTAAGGGCGACCAAGCTAGGTGTAGCAGCTTGGCGACGGCTAAGGCGGCAAGATAATTTAAGGCATTATGACGACCCGGCAGGGGTAGGGGAAAGTTCATGCCAGCAACTTGCAAAGTACTTTCCTCAACCAGCGTGCCCTGGAGATCGCCCTCCTCTAAACCATAGGTAAGGGTTTTCCCGCACCAAACAGTCTTGGCCGTCTCTAAAAGCAGGGGATTGTCGGCATTGAGAACAGCTACACTGGCTTGGGGCATCTCCGCCAGTAACTCACACTTGGCGGCGGCGATCGCTTCCCTCGATCCCAAACGGCCGATATGGGCAGTTCCGACGTTGGTAATCACGGCAATATCCGGTTGGGCAATCTGGCTCAAGCAGGCAATCTCGCCGGGGCCACGCATCCCCATTTCAATGACGGCGTAAGTATGATTAGAGTCCAGCTCTAGCAGGGTTTTAGGAACACCAATCTCATTGTTGTAGTTGGCTTGGGACTTGAGCACGGGTCCATAGTGATCCAGAACAGCGGCAATCAGCTCTTTAGTTGTGGTTTTACCCACGGAGCCGGTAACCGCAATCACTGGAAGTGAAAACTGCTGCCGCCACCAACGCCCCAGGGTTTGATAGGCCACTAAGGTATCGGGGACTTGGAGCTGCGTAATTGCTGCTGGCAAGGAATTGTTTGCTTCGGTAATCGCCGCGATCGCCCCCTTTTCCATGGCAGCTTGCACAAACTGGTGACCATCAAAGTTCTCACCGCGCAGTGCCAGAAACACTTCCCCTGGCCGCAGCGATCGCGTATCAGTAGTGATGCCCGCTGCCATTGTTGCCATGACAGCTTGGGATAGGTTCACAGGGGTAGCAGCTAAAACATTAACCAGTTGAGTAAGGGTTGCACGAAAGGACATGGTGGTTGGGGGTAGGATGCAATAGCCAGTAATTTAGCATTCCATAAGCAGCCGTTAGTAGTTGCCTTGAAGGTGCAGACTTTAGAATGGTTATGAGCCTTGATCTCCAACTTCTAGCCAGTCCTTAAATTTGGCTGTATTCTTTGATGAGTTTTGCTAACCCAAATATTGAAATTGAGTCTGAGTCAACTGCCACAGCGAGCGAAAAATCCTGGCAGCAGGGCCAGTTATTGGAGGTTGCGATCGCAGACCTCAGCAATAGCGGCGATGGGGTAGGCCGCTGGGGAGAGCGGGTTATCTTTGTGCCAGACACTGTTCCTGGCGATCGCGTCCAAGTGCGGCTGGTGCGTGTTAAACCCCAGTATGCCCACGCTAAATTGCAGCAGATTCTCATAGCTTCCCCCCACCGGATCAGACCAGGTTGTATCGTTGCAGATAAATGTGGCGGCTGCCAATGGCAACCCGTTGATTACCAGTACCAACTGGCTGCCAAACAGCAGCAAGTTGTAGAAGCCTTAGAGCGAATTGGGGGGCTGAGCCAACCGCCCGTAGATCCAGTGCTTGCGGCTGATTCCCCTTTAGGCTACCGCAACAAAGCAACCTATCCGTTGGGTCTCTCCAAGCAGCAGGGTGAGGTGGTCCAAGCTGGGTACTACCAGAAAGGGACACATCATCTAATTAACCTCAACCAGTGCCCGGTCCAAGACCCACGCCTCAATCCTCTGCTAAGAGGCGTTAAAGGGGATATTCAGCGGCGGGGCTGGCGGGTATACGATGAGCAGCACCACAAGGGAGAAGTGCGGCACTTAGCACTGCGGATTGGCCGTCGCAGCGGAGAAATCCTATTGACCTTGGTCGCGCGGCACTGGAATTTAGTAGGCATCGAAGCGCAAGCACGGGAGTGGCTGGCACGATACCCCAATCTTGTCGGAGTATCGCTCAATTACAATCGGGAACGCACTAATGCCATTTTTGGGCCAGAAACTCGCTGCATTGCTGGGCAGCCTTTCCTGCGGGAAGAATTTGCCGGACTTCAGTTTCAAATTCGTCCTGATACTTTTTTTCAAGTCCATACAGAACAGGCAGAAGCCCTAGTAGGGGTCATTCTAGAACAACTGGATCTGCAAGGAACGGAAACCGTTGTCGATGCTTACTGCGGCATTGGCACATTGAGCTTACCCCTAGCGCAGCGCGTTAAGCAGGTAATTGGCTGGGAGGTACAGCCAACAGCGGTGGAACAAGCCAATCACAATGCAGCGCTGAA
>CADCWO010000070.1 GCA_902806435.1 uncultured Synechococcales cyanobacterium
CCGAGTACCGATTCCTCCTCGTTCTAGGGCTTGAGCATCGCGGAGACTAGCCTGAGCATTTTCAACTGCGGAGCGGGCAATTCGGACCTGTTCATCTGCTTCCTGCACACTGAAATAATCGTTGGAAACATCCAGCCGCAGTTGCTCAGCCAGACGCTCAACCTCCAGCTCGCTGAAGCGAACCTGTTCTTCTGCTGCCCGAATCGTTGCAGAACGCCTGCCGGAAGTAAAGAGGTCGTAGCTCAACCCCACAGTTCCTCTTAAACTAGTGAAGGCAGAGCCATCTCGGCTTTCCAAGTCATCCACTGTTGGATCACCCACAACTTGTTGCAGGTTGAGCGATTGGGGCTGACTACCAGTGCCAGTGCCAGTAGTGCCACCACCTGTAGTTCCTCCTGTGGTACCTGTTCCTGCGGCTGGGGTAATAAGACCTGTACCTGTATTTCCCGTAGTACCTGTGCCTGTAGCACCAGTGCCAGTGCCAGTAGTGCCACCACCTGTAGTTCCTCCTGTAGTACCTGTGCCTGTATTCCCCGTAGTACCTGTGCCTGTGCCAGTAGTGCCACCACCTATGGTTCCTCCTGTGGTACCTGTTCCTGGGTTTGTAATGACTGGAGTACCCGTACCAGCCCCACCTGTACCGCCACCCCCAGTATCAATGACACCTGGACCAGTTCCACCACCACTACCACTTTGACGACTTAGATCCGCTCCAACTCTGAGAGAGGGTAATAAATCAGCCCTAGCTTCTCGCAGCGCTGCCCGGCTCCGCTCTAGCTCTAGCAGGCCAACCTGTAGCTCTCGATTGTTACGCCGTGCAATACCTAATGCTTGCTGGAGGGTAATTGGCTGGGTTGTTTGAATTTGAACTTGGTTGGGGTTAGTTGGTCTTTCTAAAGGATCAGGGTTAGGAGCGAGGTTGTTTAACTCCGCTGGTAAAGGACTGGGAGATGCAGGAGAATCAGGACTGGGCGTTGGACTAGGCGTGGCACTAGGTAAAGGCGCCGGAGAGTTGGGAGTTGGCGTTGCCGCAGGAGATGGAGAAACAGTAGGCGCTGGAGCCGCTTCTGGCACCGGGACAGTAGGCGGAGCAGGGGAAGGAACCGTAGGAGCTGGCGAAGGAGCAGCGGGTTCTACGGAGGGGAGCTGAGCAGCTACTTGGTTGATAGCGCTGAGGAGGAGGGTTGTACTTGCTCCCACAACTACTAGCAGATGAAAGGTTGACATAGGTTCAAGACATCAGTTTGGTTGTAAGGGTTTACAAGACACTTAGCGCTGCCAAGGAGTTTTAGTTCAGGCAATAAAGCAAAAAGATTTTAGAGATAAAGTATAGCCATTTCTTTCTATCTCACTAATGTTGCCCATTAGATACCCCCTTCTTTCCATATCATGTTGATGGGTAATGCGAAAAGAAATTTAACTCTTCCTTAACTCAACTAAAGCTATCAAAGTCTTTCGATGTCTGGGTACAGCGATTTGACTACCGATGATTCTGCTGGATTTGCGGCCGTGGGCTCCATGAAACTAGAGAGAACAGTCCTGCTTTATACGTAGCGCATAAGCATCCAATCAGCATTAAACAAAAGCCGCTCAGCAATTCAATCTCTAGAGTGAGATCAATTAGTGATGCCAACAGCTACAGCCTTGGCAATAGCATTCTCATCCAACCGAGCGCTAGTCCAGAAGCCTCGGATTGGCGGTCTGTCGTTATGAATTGATCTTGAATAGAAGTAAAAACTAACTGACAGTTTCTCTCAAACGAGTTCTGGCAACCTCTAACGCAGCTGGTAACTGGTCTGGGTTGCGACCACCAGCTTGAGCTAAATTGGGACGCCCACCGCCGCCACCGCCGCAGAGTTTGGCGATTTCACCGATAAACTTCCCGGCCTGAATGCCTTGCTGGTTGAATTGCGGACTGACAGCGGCAACTAAACTCACTTTGCCTGCTTCTGGAATGGAACCAAGTACAACTACCCCTTCCTCTAGCTTTTGCAACAATCGTTCTGCAACCGTCTTGAGGGCCTCTGCATCCACTCCTGCTAGTTGAGCGACAAGGATTTTGCCTGGGCCAACAGGTTCTGCCTGAGAGAGCAGATTGTCAGCCTGGGCTAAGGCAAGTTCTTGCCTGAGGGTTTCTAACTGCTTCTGGGCTGCTTTGAGGTCTGTTTGCAGGGCAGTGATCCGCTCTGGAATTTCCTCTGGCTTGGCCTTGAAGCGATCGCTCAATTCCCGCACAATTCCATCGCGAAGATTCAGATAATCCAAAACTGCCGGACCCGCTACAGCCTCAATCCGCCGGATGCCAGAGGCAACACCTGTTTCCGAGACGATTTTTACGACGCCAATCTCTGCGGTATTGCTGACATGGGTACCACCACAAAGTTCCATAGAAACGCCCGGTACATCCAGTACGCGCACTTGCTCACCGTACTTTTCCCCAAACATCGCGATCGCGCCCTTGGCCTTAGCCTCGGTAATCGGCATTTCACTCACATCCGCCCGATGGGCCTCCGCAATCCAGGTATTAATCTGGTCTTCAATCTGCTGGAGCTCCTCTGAGGTGACCGGGCGTGGGCAGTTAAAGTCAAAGCGTAATCGATCAAACGCCACTAAGGAACCAGCCTGGGAGATCCCGTCATCAACAAACTTTTTCAACGCAGCTTGTAGCAGGTGAGTAGCCGTGTGGTGCGCCTGGGCACGGCGGCGACAAGCTAGATCAATCTGGGCGGTAACGAAATCGCCGACGCGCAGGGTACCTCTCTCTATCCGGCCAAAATGGACAAAAATTCGAGATTCTTTTTTAACATCTTCAATCCGCACCAATACAGTGTCGCCTGACAGGTAGCCCCGGTCGCCAATCTGTCCGCCAGACTCCGCATAAAAAGGGGTTTCGTCCAGGGCAACTTGCACCATTGTTCCAGCCTCTGCGGACTGGACAGATTTACCGTTCACCAACAGGGCCGTCACCTGCGCTTGGGTAGAGGGCTGGGTGTAACCCACAAACTGGGTTTCCTGGACATGCTCCGCCAACTCATCTAGCGTTTCCTGCACGGTCAGGTCAATGGTTTCGTGGGCTTCCTGGGACTGCGATCGTTGGTGCTCCATCTCTACTTCAAACCCAGCTCGGTCTACGACCAGCCGGTGCTCTGCGGCAATTTCTTCCGTCAGTTCTAACGGAAACCCGTAGGTATCGTAAAGTGTAAAGGCATCTTTTCCACTAATAGTTTTGCTGGTTTGGGTCGATGACTGAGCCAGGATTTGCGCTAATAGTTTCTCGCCCCGTTCTAAGGTTGCGCCAAAGCGCTCCTCTTCTCGTTGCAGTTCTGCCTTGATACTGTCTGCTTTCGCCCGTACTTTCGGGTAGGCATCTTCAGACAGGGCGATCGCGGTTTCTGCTACTGCGTTCGTGAACTCAGTTTGGATACCCAACAATCGTCCATGCCGCACTACCCGCCGCAGTAGCCGCCGCAGCACATAACCCCGGCCTACATTGGAAGCACTGATGCCATCGGCAATCATATGCACCACTGCCCGCACGTGGTCTCCGATTACCTTTAAGGAGACGCGTTGAGGCTCTTCCGCTGTAGCATAATCAATCCCCGCCAGATCGGCAGCCGTTTTGACAATTGGGAAGATCAAGTCCGTTTCGTAGTTGTTGGGCACGTTTTGGAGGACTTGTGCCATCCGCTCCAAACCCATACCTGTATCAATATTCTGACTTTTGAGCGGCGTCAGATTCCCCTCGCTATCCTGGTTGTACTGCATAAACACCAGGTTGTAGAGTTCAATAAACCGGGTGTCATCTTCCAGGACAATCTGCTCGTCCCCCAGTTCGGGATGGAAGTCGTAGTAGATTTCTGAGCACGGCCCACAGGGACCGGTTGGGCCGGAGTTCCAGAAGTTATCCTCCGCACCGCATCGCACAATTCGGTGGGCGGGAATGCCAATTTCATCGCGCCAGATCGCAAAGGCAGATTCGTCTTCTTGGAACACACTCACAATTAAGCGCTCTGGGGGCAGGCCATAAGCCTGAGTCATCAATTCCCACGCCCAAGCGATCGCCTGCGACTTAAAGTAATCGCCAAAGCTGAAGTTTCCCAGCATTTCAAAAAAAGTGTGGTGCCGTGCCGTGCGTCCAACGTTTTCAATATCGTTGGTGCGGATACATTTTTGGGAAGTAGTCGCACGAGGAAACTCTGGGACTCGCTGGCCTAAAAAGATAGGCTTAAACGGCAACATCCCAGCGATCGTCAACAGTACCGTCGGGTCTTCCGGCACCAAGGACGCACTGGGGAGCACTTGATGACCTTTGGCTGCGTAGAAGTCCAAAAACTTCTGCCGGATTTGGGCGCCGCTAAGAGGAGTAATCATAACCTGTTACGTACTGAGGCAAATCTCTCTTACTATGATGCCTTTTTCAGCGACTCAGCGTCAGCCGAGAAACTGCAAACTTAGATCAACGATGTTTTTTGAATCTTGTCTTTGAGTGTCTGGATATCAATATAGGTGTCAGCAACGTTAATTAGATGAACGTTGGTCATGGAGCGTAAACTGACAACTTCAACCCGCGTACCGAGATAACTTACGGCATTAACCCCATAAACCAGATTTCCGTCACCGCTGACTAAAACAGCCGTATCATAGCAGCCTACTAACGCCATCATGTCGATTACAATTTCTACATTCAGATTGGCTTTTTTAGAACCGTCGGCAAACTGGATGAGGTCTTTGGTGACAACTCGATAGCCATTACGGCGCATCCAAACCAAAAAACTTTGCTGTTTTTCATTATTTGGGTCAACGCCCGTGTAGAAAAAACAGCGCAACAGCCGGGAACCAGCACACAAGTGGCAAAGCAGTTTAGCGTAGTCAATCTCAATGCCAAGCTGCATAGCCATGTAAAACAGGTTTGAGCCGTCAATAAAGATGGCAACCCGACCGCGATCGCAATGTTTGGCGATTGTAAGAGGGTTGCTAGCATTCGGCATCTTTGCGACTTGGTCAACCGCTGCATCACGGTGATAGCGGTTTAATGCAGGCATCAGTTGATTGCCCCCTGAATATCGCTCTCATGAAGTAGGATTGTTGTCTCACTGCCTATCCTGCCCATTTCCGGTTCTGGGCCTAGTGCCATCTCAACCGCATAGGTCCAGGTTCCTGAGTTGATTTGACAGCTTATAACCGTACCAATTCCACCAATAAAGGAGACTAGCTGGCCCTTGCTAAACTTGGGCCCTTTGGTAGCCTTTACGTAGATGCGTCTTAATGCTTCTTCTAAACCTCTAGTTGTCCGGCTGTTTAATCTCGATAAACTGTTGCGCGGATGAGCGGCAAGTGAGAACTTCTCTGGAGCTGACCTCACTCGCTGGGAGCAAACACCAGCACCGTTATAGATTCTCGCCTGCTGTGCATTAGGGTGATTTGGGGTTGTTGTAAAATTGCGAGCCATGAATACCTCTACTGTTAAAGACTGGATTTAGGTTTCAAAAACAGCCAACCTGTCAGAAACAAGGAAGCTGAAAGTAATGGGATGTCGTAGGTTACTGTTACCTAGTTCTAATTTCTGGAAATGGGATTACTTAAAAGGTTGTGGCTTTGGCCACCAGTGAGAAGTGTTCTACTGCGTGGGTATCGGATACCAGGCTCCAGCCGGATTGCCTCAATTTTTGATAGGTTGTCCATCCCTTAGAACTTCCTGGAACCGTAGAGTCTGGAACAGCATAGTCTGGATAGGCTGTGTAGGGTTTCCAGGGTTGGTTAGGTGCAGTGCGTAAATACAAAACCTTTTCTCCATCCGGTTCAAGCGTGGGCAGCCAACACATTTGTTGAAGCATGAGTTGATCCTTTCTCTAAAATCAGGACAGCAAATTTAGATTGAGATAAACCTCACCAGCTTGTTGCGCTCGCCCAATGTGCCGGTTGCCTCAAGCTAGATGGCTCAATCTTGAAGTTAGACCCCAAACATGAAGAACTTGTGAAGAATTGAGGAACTTTCTGATAAAAGTGTTAATGCCAAGCGGCTACTATCCCAGCGCTGGCCCAGACCAAGACTCCTCTAGCTCCACCCTAAAGCTGCCGCTACCTGCTCTGCCAAAGTAAGGGGGTCGAAGGGTTTGGTAATTAAGGCTGTTACTCCTAGCCCAGCAAACTGGTGCCGATCAGCAGACTGCACCTTGGCCGTGAGCAAAATTACCGGGATGTGTTGAGTAATCGGATTAGCCTGTAATTCTCGAAAAGTAGCAATACCATCCCTATCTGGCATCATCACATCGAGGAGAATCGCATCCGGTTGCTCAACCTCTGCCAGAACCAAGCCTTCACTCCCTGAGCTAGCCGTCAGAACTTGCCAACCCCCAAACATTTCTAAGCAGAGCTGGGCGACTTCTCGGATATCGTCTTCATCGTCAATCACCAACATTTGCTTTGTCACCGCTGCTATCCTTGCTGACGCAAATCACCCGCCTAAGAAGGTAGATTACTTGCTGTTCAAATTCTTTGGAGCTAATCCGGCCCTTGGTCAGGAACAAGGTTTGCCCTAGTTTTAGGCGCTGTCGCTCAGCGCTACCCAAGTCTGCTGCTGTATAAACCACCAAGGGTACCTGGCACAGACGGTTATGATGGCGCAACCAATCTACAACTGCAAAGCCATCACCTTCTGGCAGTACCAGATCAAGCACCAGTAAGTCGGGAAGAATAGTTTGGCTGAGCTGGATTGCTTCGTGTCCGGTGCGGGCATGAAAGGTTTGAATGCCGTGGCGCTCAAACATGGCAACTAGCACCCGGGCTAAATCCAGGTCGTCTTCGACAATTAGGACCCTGGCTTGCTTACCCTGAAGTGACAATGCTCGTTCTAAAGCTTGGAACAGCCGCCGCTCATCTGGTGGCTTGACAATCCAGTCAATCACGTCCGGCTGGGGAGATTGCTGGTCAGGGTGCAACCCACTGATCAGAATAATCGGGATATTGCTGGTGGTCGCTCGCTCCTTTAAGGTTGCCATCGTTTCCCAGCCATTCATCTGCGGCATCACCAGGTTGAGTAGGATCACATCGGGGCGCGATCTCGTCGCCTGCTCCACCGCTTGTTCGCCGGAACCCACGGCCACTACTTGATAGCCCTGCTGTTCTAGCATTGTTTTGACCACTGTCCGGATTGACGCATCATCATCACAGAGCAGCACCTGCGGCCCGCTGGCAATTTCCGGGGGCAGGGTTGTCTCCCTCAGCGCAGGCAAGACAAAAGAAAAAGTGCTGCCTTCGCCAAGCGTGCTCTCCGCCCAGATCCGGCCGCCATGCTGCTGCACAATACTACGGCAGATGGCTAGTCCTAGGCCTGTGCCCCCTTTCTTGCGCGAATCAGAGGCATCCACCTGCTGAAAGCGGCCAAAGATGGCTTCCAGACGATCAGCGGGAATACCTCGGCCTTGATCTTGCACCTGGAACAAAATCTCTTCGTCCTGGCGCGTTGCCCTTAGCCAGACAGTTGCTCCTCTCGGGGAGAATTTAATTGCATTGCTCAGTAGATTGGTCAACGTTTGGATAATGCGGTCTGGATCAGCCCAGACCCAGGCGGATATAGAAGATATGGATAAGGTAATACCTGTCTGCGTTAAAGGCTGGAGGGCATCGGCCGCCTGCTGGATCAAGTAGGCCACCTCGCAGGTCTGTTTTGCCATCACCACTTTGCCGGACTCGATGCGTTCGATATCCAAAATGTCGTTGATCAACCGCACCAGGCGGTCTGTATTACTCACAGCAATGTCTAACATCCGCTGGCCTTTTTCCGGCTGGCTATGCAGGAAACCGCTGGCCAATAGACCCAGTGCCCCTCGGATTGAGGTGAGGGGAGTCCGCAGTTCGTGGCTAACCACGGCGATAAATTCATCCTTCATCCGCTCTATTGTGTAGCGATCGCTGACATCCGTTTGCACCCCAACGAAGTAAAGCAGTTCTCCCTCAGACAATACCGGAGCCAGCTTCAGTTCGTTCCAAAAGGCCTGGCCATCTTTGCGATAGTTAAGCAGCGTAATTTGGAGCTCTTTGCGGGCTGCAATTGCCTTGCGAATTTCGGCGATCGCCCGTGGGTCTGTCTCAGAGCCTTGGAGAAAGCGGCAGTTACGGCCCATCACCTCATTCAGGGAGTACCTGGTCATCCGTAAAAAAGCAGGGTTGATGTAGATGATCGGGTTGTCTGCTTGGTGAGGGTCGGTAATCACTACACCATTGGAGACAGAATTAATCGCCCGTGCCAGTCGCAAATTCTCGCTAGCGGCCCGCTGGAGCGTTTGGGCAATTTGTTTGCGTTCGGTAATATTTCGGAAATAGATCGACAGGCCATCGGGAGAAGGGTAAGCATGCACTTCAAGCCACTGGTCGAATGGAGCGTAGAACGCCTCAAATTCCAGGCTTACCTGCTGCGCTACTGCCTGGTGATACTTCTGGTAGAAGATTGAATCGACCGCTTCTGGAAACTCATCCCATAAATTTTTGCCCAGCAGCTCTTCGCGTGTCCGGTGCATCAGCAGCTCTGCGTGCTGGTTCAAGTAGGTAAATCGCCACTGGTCATCGAGGGCAAAGAAGGCGTCGGTGACACTCTCCAGAATGTTGGTCACTTGATTGTGGGCCGCCTCCGCTGCAGCACGTGCAGCCTGCTCCTGGGCCAGCAATTGCACCCTTGCCTGTTCCGCCTGTTGTAAGCGCGTTGTCATTTGGGTCAGATCGATTAAATTGCGCCGCAGTTCTAATTGGGTGATCACTTGACGACTTAATGCTCGGAGGGACTCCACTTGCTCTGGAGTAAGCTGCCGCGGTCTTTGGTCAATCACACACAAGGTTCCGATCGCGTAACCCTCTGGGGTAATTAAGGGTGCCCCAGCGTAA
The DNA here is from genome assembly GCA_902806435.1 of uncultured Synechococcales cyanobacterium. Taxonomy (GTDB): domain Bacteria; phylum Cyanobacteriota; class Cyanobacteriia; order Thermosynechococcales; family Thermosynechococcaceae; genus CADCWO01. The sequence goes on from CADCWO010000070.1 coordinate 8,878, forward strand.
AACCGGATATGGGGGTGAGAAATCACCAACGGATTTGTGGCGAACCGTTCGTCTAAATGCGTATCTGGCACAATCAAAACCTGATCCGGTTGGTGGATCGCATGACTACAAAAGGCAATATCGCGCGAGGTTGACTGGGCTTCTAATCCAACTTTTGCCTTGAACCACTGGCGGCAGTCATCAATCAAGCTCACCAAGGCGATCGGGGTGCCACAAATGTGGGCGGCTAAACGGGTGAAGTCGTCAAACGCCGCTTCCGGGTCAGTATCGAGAATTGCATACTGGTGTAGGACCTCTAGCCTAGCTGCTTCATCTTGCGGCAGGGGTGCTTTCACCGTGTCTTCCTCTGTTGCGCTGCTGGTTTGAGCTGCTGCCGTTCTGCTGTCGCCTTTACCAGCGCTGACTTGGCTGCTTGATAGAGCGCTGGCAGCTCTTGCCCATCTTGTGGATACTGGGCCACACCCGCACTAAAGGTGACCTGAAAGCTGCTTTTAGGTCCAGGGAATTCTTGCTCCCGTAAAGTTTGAAGTACCTCAGCTAAGCGCTCCGTACCCTCAGCTCGATTCATCCCTACCATCCCCACTCCAAACTCTGCCCCCGCCCAACGTCCCACGACATCTTCACCGCGAAAGGCTTGCTTCAGAATTGCCCCGAGCCAACCCAGCACTCGATCCCCAATGTCATGGCTGTATTGATCGTTGATTTGTTGAAGGTTGTCCAGACGGATAACTGCCAGGCATAAGGTTTGGCCCTCTTGGTTACAAGTGCGCAGGAAGTCCTGAAGGTCTGCGGTAAGCTTGTGGCGGTTGGCAAGGCGTGTTAACGGATCAATTTCTGCTAGGTGTTCTAACAGCTGCGATCGCTCTAGACGGTTGAAGATGCGGGCCACAAGCTCTGGCCCGGCAATCGGCTTACTCACGTAATCATCAGCACCAGCAGCAAATACCCGTTTTAAGGTGTGGCGATCGGTGTGGGCCGACAGAAATAGGATCGGCAACTGGCTCCATTGCGGATCATTACGTACCACTTGGCATAGTTCGATGCCGCTGAGATAAGGCATTTCCACATCTAGAATCAGCAGATCTGGTACCGATGCTTTTAGCACTTCCCAAAATTGCTGGGGATTATCAAGGGTTGTCAGGTGAATCCCCCAGGGCTGGACTAAGTTACGCAGTAGCAGTAGGACTGCTGGGTCATCGTCTACCACCATAACTTTTGGCTGATCGCTACCCCGCTGTAGCAGTTGGGTGACCGCCTCCAGTAAGCGTGTCATGACAATCGGCTTAGGAAAGAAACCACGTCCCCCCAAGCGAGCAACTTTCACCCGATTAATCAGGTGATCCTGGCCAGTCAGCACCAGCACGGGTATAGGGGGAGTGCAGCTGCTTAATTCCGCCAACAATGTCAAGCCCTCCTCTACTGAGTCAGCTAAACAAAGCGTCAGTAATACCACTTGGGGGCGATCGCAGTAGATAACCTTTCGTGCCTTGGCCAAATCCGTCGCTACCTGCACCCGAACTCCCCAGGCACCAGCCTCTGCAACCAACTGCTCAGTCAGGGCTGAATCGTCATCAACTACTAATAGCAAGGGGCGCTGGTCAACTTGCGACTCTATCGCTGGTCCAGCTCGCATCGGTTCTAGCTCTCGGCTCTGTTCCAGCTCTCGGCGCAGCACTGCGACTAATTCCGACAGGCTTAAAACTTGCTCCTGGTCTAAGGCGGTCTGGGCTTGGAGCATCTGCTCAATCTGCTGGGCTAACCGCGAGCCTTCAGCAAGGCCAAACATACCCAACGAACCTGCTAGCTTGTGGGCGGCCTGCTCTGCCTTCTGCCGCAATTCACTACCCAGCTTGCCCTGTCGTAAGCTGGCAGCAGCCTGCTCTAAAACTGAAACCCGACTGCTAAATCTTGCTTGAAAGCGCTGCCAACCCCCAACCATTTCTAAAACCGTCTGTAGCGAATGGTTTTCCACCTGAGCTTTCGCTGGCCCTAGCTTGCTGACCGAAGGGGAGAGGTCGGTCAAAGGCGATCGTGTCTCGCTGCTGGCTGGTAACCTGAGGCGATAGCCAAGGCCATAAACGGTTTCGATCAAGTCGGCGGGGGCGCCTACCGCTCTCAGCTTTTGCCGTAACCCCTTGATGTGGGCTCTTACCGTGTCTTCTTGAGGTTCCTCGAAAGACCACAGGTGTTCTAGAATGGCACCTTGGCTGAAAATTCGCTGGCGGTTACGGAGGAAAAGCTCTAAGAGGGCGTATTCTTTCGGCGTTAAATGTAATAGCTGACCATTATGGGTAACTTCACAGATACTGGGGTCAAGGCGTAGGTTGCGCCATTCCAGGACAGGTGGTGTAGTTAAACTTCCGCGACGCAGCAGGGCTCGGACACGAGCCAGCAGCTCTTGTAAGTCAAAGGGCTTGACAAGGTAATCATCTGCTCCGGCATCTAATCCTATAACTTTGTCAGTGCTACTATGACGGACAGTCAGCATCAGTATCGGCAGCCGATTTCCCTCAGAGCGTAACCGTCGGCATAGGGTAATGCCGTCCAGATTGGGTAACATCACATCCAGCAAGAGCAAATCGTAGGTAAAAGCTGACCCTAGCTCTAAACCAGCTTGGCCGTCTGTCGCTACATCCACCACATAGTGCTGATCTGTGAGAGCTTCTACAAGAGGTTCGACAATTAGATCATCATCCTCGATTAGTAGAATTCTCATGGCGGAGCCGCAAGATATTTAAGGAATGCAAGCAGAAGAGGCTTTGCTTAAGAAGCAATTTCTAGCAGAAGTACCTAAGCAAATCCTAGCTTGAGCAAACCAGCAATTCAGTTTTGAGTTGCAAATGTAAACACTTACCGCCCTTACTTTCATAAATATCAGCGGCAGCCTTGTCCTACGGGGTGCAAAGCGTCAAAGGGTAGGATTGTCAAACGTTTTGATAAACTAAGTAGTAACCAAGGCCCTCACTCATAGAGAGACTGTTCGTTATGACCCACACGCAATCTCAAAAATCTACTGTTATTGCTCCGTCGATTCTCTCAGCGGACTTTAGCCGCTTGGGGGAGGAAGTTAAAGCTATTGACAACGCTGGAGCAGACTGGATTCACGTGGATGTCATGGATGGGCGGTTTGTCCCCAACATTACCATTGGTCCTTTAATTGTAGAGGCCCTACGACCTGTCACTCAAAAGCCTCTGGATGTTCACTTGATGATTGTGGAACCAGAGAAGTACGTCGAAGACTTTGCTAAGGCGGGTGCAGATATTATTTCAGTACATGCTGAGCACAATGCTTCACCTCACCTGCACCGGACCTTAGGCCAAATCAAGGAACTAGGTAAGCAGGCAGGTGTAGTACTTAATCCTGGCACTCCACTTGAGCTAATCGAGTATGTTCTAGAGGTCTGTGATCTGATTTTGATTATGAGTGTTAACCCTGGCTTTGGCGGTCAGAGCTTTATCCCAGGGGTACTACCGAAGATCCGTCGCCTGCGCGAAGTATGTAACGAGCGAGGTCTTGATCCCTGGATTGAAGTTGATGGCGGCTTGAAAGCCAACAACACCTGGCAAGTCTTAGAAGCAGGAGCAAATGCAGTTGTTGCTGGTTCTGCTGTGTTCAAGGCTAAAGATTATGCTGAAGCGATTGAAGGCATCCGTCACAGCAAACGGCCAACCCCAGAATTGGCAACGGCGTAACTCGTTGAGGTGGGGAAAGTCTTCAACAGAAGTGAATTGTTCCCACTGAAAATCTCTTTGGGTTAGATGGCTAGGGTGGAAGATTTAACGTTCTAGATAATCTGGTTTCAGTAGTAAAGAGGGCGATCGCCCTCTTTACTATTAGAAAATCAATTTGTTCCGGTAAGCTTACTACCTACGACCGTGAAGCCACTTAGCAGCAACCGCGCCTAAGGCAGCTCCCACTACCGGGTTACTAAGAAACTTGATCAGGGCAGGCTGATCAGCTAGCACATCATGAAAGATGTCGGGATGGTTATGGTAAGTAAAGGCAGCAAGCTTACTGACATCATCAGCAGTCATGTGCTTGGGGTGGTGTGTAGAAAGACCCAGCTGCCGCTCTAAATCCCGGTCATGCAAGCCTCGCTTCTTCAAATGCTCAAAAAACTCACGAGCAACATCATCCCGCTCGTTTGGTTTAATTTGCGCGATCGCTTTTTGTAATTCCGGTTCCATTTGGCTAGCCGGAACTTTGTCTGGAGTGAAGGAGCGACTGAACAAACCATGACGCTCACTCCGAGACGAGCGCTGGGCAAAATCATCAAAGTTTTGATATTGGTCGAGTGAGTCCGTTGAACTATCATCTATAGACTCAACATTTCCACCAGCCAAATCGTTCATGACTTGGCGCTTATATTCATTAGAGCTAGACATTCTATCTCCTAAACATTAAATCGATTTATTTGCAGCTTGTAAGAACGGAGTTAGTTCGACTTATGCTGCTTTATACTCAACTTGCTTGGACAGTTCGTTGTATTGCGCAGTCAAAATGAGTTGCTTATCGGGGGCATAGACCAAAACTGTCACATCCCGGTTCGGAAAGTTATGATGAAACCCTTGAACTAAAGATTTTGCTAGGGGTTTAACCTCGTTGGGCCGAACCTCACGCGTAATGACGACACCTAGTTTGTCATTTCCACGCACGTAAGCATCTGCAATCAGCCCTTTACTGGTCTGGACAACCCAGGTGCCAAAGTTTTGTCCTTGCGCTGTGTTACCACGCTCTAGTTGCTGGTATGCCGTACTGTTAGCACCCGTGGATGATCCGCTGGGGCGATCCGCTACATTGGTACAAGCTGTAGTGACAGTAAATACTAAAACCAATGCTAAAGCTGTAAAGAGCTTATAGCCACGCCGAAATAAATTCACTTCTCTCTCCCAAAAAATTTGATTGTTGTAAGTTGTGATAATTAGTCAAAAAGTAGCTTGAAAAGACAAAGGGTCTAGATACTCCACCAATATCTAGACCCTAATCATTTAATTAAAGCCTAGTTAAATACGTCTTTAATTTTGTCCTTGACGTCTTCTTTCGTGTGACGGGCTTCACCTTTAGCTTGATCACCCTGACCTTCAGCTTTAGTCTCTGGATCGCCGGTAACATTGCCTAAAGCTTCTTTAGCTTTGCCTACAATATTTTCACCGGTGGCCTTACCTCTTTCTTCTGTACTCATTCTGTTTCTCCTATTGCCACTTAGGGCATGGTCTATCAAAGAGTGAATCTGGATCTTTAAATCGCTTTCACTCTGTGCTCCCTATGATATTGCAAGTTTTCTTTCTAGCCATCTGTCTAGGGTCATACGCATTTCGTAGTAAGTATTGAAGCTCCGTGAGTTAGATGTTGATAGGAATTGCTCAATCTAAGGTTACTTATTACGTTGAAAGCTCAACTAGCCAACAACAAAATAATTTGGCTTGAAACTGCTACAGTGCGAAATAGTTTAGTTTTGCCCTAGTTAAGCTGTGCCTAGTGTAATATTTCCGAGTATCCGGTTTCTCCAGCAACCAACCTCCAGAGACTGGATTGAGCAAGCTGTTACTAACCTTGATGTTGTTTTGCTTGACCATTCTCACTGTGAGCGCAAAGCGGCGGGCGTCGCTTTAAACTTGATGTTTCGCTACCCGGCTTATAGCAAACTGGTGCGCATGCTTACTGCGATCGCCCAGGAGGAACTAACCCATTTTGATCAAGTCAACCAATGGCTGGAGCGTCGTGGTGTTGCCCTAGGACCGCTCCCGGCACCGCCCTATGGAGCTAGCTTGAATGGTCAGATTCGTCGTTTTGAGCCGGAACGTCTCTTAGACACGTTACTGGTTTGCAGTTTAATTGAGGCCCGTAGTCATGAGCGGTTGGGCTTGCTAGCGAAGCATTGCCCTGATCAAGAGTTGGCAAAGTTTTACGACAGCTTAGTTGCTTCTGAAGCTCGTCACTATGGTATCTATTGGGTTTTGGCCGATACTTACTTTCAGCGCTCTCAGGTGACGCAGCGACTAGAGGAACTTGCGGCAATTGAGAGCCAATTACTAATAAACCTATACCCAGAGCCGCGAATGCATAGCTAGTATAAGCTTCCGATTGCACTAGCTTGCCTTCCCTCGCCCTAATAGATCAAAGATGCCCGCTGGTACAACAGGCATCTTTGCATAACCTATACAGCCTATGGATTGATGATTGGCCTAACTAGAGCTAGTACCTCTTCCATTGTGGCAAAGCCATCAAAAGCTTCAGAGCCAAATGGAATCGGATTGTCAGGGCGGAGTTCTTGG
>CADCWO010000071.1 GCA_902806435.1 uncultured Synechococcales cyanobacterium
TTCCAAAACATCCCCACAATTAAGGAGTGGCAAAACCTTGGGTCGAGCCAAATGACCACCTGGACTTCTCAAATGTGCAGTGAAATGGGAGTAATTCAGATGCCGTTCTGATCAACTATAGCTAAAAGCTGTATCACAACCTTCTGTACGAAATTAGTCAAGTGCATAGCACAAGAACGACGTTGACTCGAGCTACATGTGTCCGCACAAATAATACACCAAAAAGATGTCAACTATTTAGCTCGATGCAACCTAAATCGAAAATGGTAATGCTCAATAAAGGTAACTTCACTAATCCATACATAAAATATGGATTCAAAAAAAATCCAGCAAATGCCCACCAAACAAGATGCGTCATTGAACTTATCAAACCGGGGTTCTATTTTCAGTTTACAAGGACCAAATTGCACATAAGTAACCTCGGCAACGCCTAAATCAGCAGCATCTTGCACAACAGTGATCACTGGACCGCACATGAAATGCATCCCAAGCTCGACACGAGCTAAATGTTGTACAAAAATCTCCTGAACGCAATAAGCAAAATGCCTAGCTCTAGAAGTAGCTTGAGTTCAGCTAAATCGAATGCCATTGAATACCTCCAATGTCTCATTCCACGTTGTTAAATACTCAAACTACATGCAATCCGTGACTAGTTGATAGAGACGTGGTAATGTTTCAGATGCAAACGAAAGAACACATGGACAAAAAATATTACTCCAACAACACAACAACCATTTAGCTCAATTCAACCTAAAAGGTGAATGTACATCCTCATTTCAAACTAAGTTCCACCATTACATGGATGTTTTAATCGGAAGACACTCCCATTATTGCCCATAAAAACTAAGTGCATCATTTAACAAATCAAGATGCGGGTCATAATGCCAGTCTATGTGGATTCTGACGCATCTAGTTGCTCCAAGGAGGCCTTAATGATTGCAATTTGATTTGCAGGAATTTTCATAGTTGGCTCTTGCCTCTGCATAGAGTCTCTTTTTCTTGACCTTGGTTTCCAACTTGTCAAAATCGAATCTGTACTCTCCCATGTTAGAGCAGCTCTTGAATCTGTTGTCCATTGGAATTTGTCATTTGTATCCCAATTAGTATAGAACTTCAAAACGTCCCGATCCCTAGATAAAGGTCGATAATATTGGAGTTCGATACAGCCGGGTCTATCCGGATTAGCAAACGGATCGGACGTTGCTCGCGCAATCCAAACGGGCCGCTCATCGCCATCGCACGGTCGTAATGCAATAAAGTACCCGGCAAAAACATCACGCCCAACTCGAAATGAAGGTTCCGGGCGATCACGCCTTTGACCGACAAAATGATCATCCTCTGCGTACTCTTCGCGATGATCACCTGCTACCGTGAATTCATCTTGCAAGGCATGAGCAATTCGCGTTGCAGGCCAAAAGCCATCTTGTAATGATGGCGGTGTATCCATCGGAAGTGTAATAGCATCTCTGACATCGCGCCAATATAAAGATAAAGGCTCATAACATCTCCGGGCTTCAAAGGACTCCCGTGACGATTGCTCCCAATGGTCAATGAATCCGGATAGTCCCTTCACAACCTCAGGGAGATGCCGCATTGTGGAAGGTTGTAGGGCATCAGGTTCTCCTCGAGGCCACAATGACCTTCCTTCAGAATCCTCCTTCCACAATTTAATGCCGGTGCCTTCCCCTCCCTTTGGAAGCCAATCCATGTCGTGACAAAGAATTTTATATTTCATAACCGGGCAGCCGGTTGCGTCAACATAAAATTTGAACTGATGAGCTTTTGTATGCCCTTGCAAGGCTTCATCACCATCCAAAATCCACTCATGGATGAACTTCTTAAAGTCCGGAACCTCCTGGATGAGGTGCGGTATTGTAGCAGCTGACTCGTTCGTCATGAAGGATTTCATGAGAAGAGGAATGGTTGGGAAATTATCTTTCTTTAACACCATACTCCATCGGCCAAACAACGCATCAATATCATCGTGCGTATGACCAACTAGCATAAAATTAACATAAACTTCGCGAAAGACCCGCTTTGCAACAAGGAGAGACCAAAAACAAAAAACAAACCTGTTCTTGTTATCACCTACAGCATTGTCCATTTGCACATTCAATATAGGAGGCAAAGGTCTCTCCGGAACCAACACTTCTGGAGGGGGTCCTAGTGCCTCTACACAGATATCGGCTCCTTGTAGCACGGCCGCATACAATGGATTAGAACTAGATTCTGGAAACAATTGTCGAGACGAGGATTTTGGCGGTGCCTCGAGATCCCGCAGTAGCTTTGCAAACGACCCCACTGTGTAATTCGCATCATGGGAATACAAATCAAGGCCATAATGCGCGTACCGTTGGTCAACATGACCATGTGCAAGCATGCCAGTAACTGCAAGGGGTAACTTCATAAGACCGTCCAAGTGCTTCGTCTTGTGAGAAAACACTGGCGAGGCAGTCTTAGAGTGATCCATCTTATCATGCATGATGGTTAATATCTCCTGCGGCGAAGATCGGGATCGAAATCTGTTTAAGTAATACAAGTCCCTATGAGCAAAGGCGGATTCAATGTGATTATCCATCTTCTTCTGCCATAATAGAGCTGCTTGAGTACCAGGTTGAGTGAGCTTCTTCTGCTCCGTAAACCGTTGACAAGTTGAACAGCGCGCAAAATTGTCTCCTGCTTTCTTTGCATCGTACTCAGGGAAAGAAACTCGGCGAATTTTACTCAAGTTCGAGGACGAGATCGGAGGCAAGCCACATTCAGCGAGGTGCTCTCCAATAACCGGTAATTGATCCTTCCAAATCCAGCTTGAATGGAGGACCTTTGCTACAACCTCTTTGCCGTTTGGAAGAACGCGAGTCTTATGCGGCATGTGGTCAGCATGCCCTTCGAGTATAGCGCCAAGCACAGCCGTAGCTACAACAGAGTTACTCCTAGGCTTCTTCAAACCAGTGTTACCGTGCTCTTGAGCTTCCTGACCTGCAGCTGCTTTTTCAGCATGACGATAGAAAGTACTAGGACTGACGCCCATAATACACATCCACGCAAAGGCGCAAACGTCAATACCCTCGAGGGTGACAACCCTCCTACCCGCAGCATTCCGATGAAATTGTCTGTGGACGTCCAGCTTGATATGATTCCGAAATTGGACCTTCGTCTCATCGTACATACGCATCCGGAGAATCTTAACTTTCTCTCTAGGGTAGTGTTGTACACAGTTTTGACTGCAGCAAGTATTGCTTGCAACTGCGTTAATAGAATGAGGAGTCATCAAAAACTTGGCGTTTAGGGCAACAGACGGAGCAGCACTCCGACTAGACTTCTTATACCTACGGGTGCTCCCACCAAGAGGAGTATTCTGCTGAAGCATCCAGGTGTTATAAATCTCCCGTTGGCTATGATGAAATAGACTAACACCATTGAGAAACACTTTCTGCATTGGCCAAGGTATAAATGAATATCTCCATTGGTCAGGCGCTTCTGCTAAAACAAACGTTCGAGACACTTGAACCACAACGTCGGTGTCATTAAGCGGACCCGATGACCCTTGGATTGTACGCGACCTGACATTACGAAGCAATCCCTCCGCAATCTTAACACCATCATCATTGTGAAGCGCAACAGTCTGACTTTCCCACTTACGGCGAGGACTGACTTCAAACTCAGGAACATCCGGGTTCGGGGGACCCTGAACTCCGCTATTCTCCTCCGACGAAGAAGACATCCTGTACATCGATAAAATGAAATCCTTATCAGTATTCCAAGTACGTGAAAGATGGAGCTATTGTTATGCACAGTAGTTCTCTTTATAAGGGCAGTTTAGCTCGACTCGACCTAAACTGACCAAATCAAGAATACCTCAATTATAAAATATATGCATAAATTACTAAAAACAACAAATATGCACTCATACATATGGCGATTCAGGATCACCTGAACATGGCACAGAACCAGGACCTAATAGCAATATATTCAAATCTAACGTCGCCAAATTCCTCCATTCCGTAAGACCGACAGAACAACACTAAACTACTCCAAATCCGAGAGGAGGTCTGGTTTTCTCATGCCGATCAAAACTGCTAGCGAGGGTGTTGCCAAGCTGATAAGCTCCACTTGAACAAAATGACACTTCTCTGTGATCCAATACATCAACTCGAGGCTTCAAGAAATGCATGCCATCCGAGGTTGTCCAGTTTAGCTCGAGTCGAGCTAAACTGCCGACTAAGCAAATCGCTCGCCTTGAGCTTAACTGGCGTCCAAAGTAATGGTCTAGTTTAGCTTGACTCGAGCTAAAATTCCACGTCAAACAAGTTGTGCAGTTTCGCTC
>CADCWO010000072.1:0-3827 GCA_902806435.1 uncultured Synechococcales cyanobacterium
CTGCCTCGACGAAATCAGGTTGACTCAGAACCACTAGCGGCTCGTTGATCGATGAGATAGCACTTGCATAGCTTGTCGTTGTTCCGATCGGCATTATCTCAGCTGATGCAGTGATCTCTCGTTGAGCCAGCAGCGCCTGCCATGCTCCAAATGGCACTACCCGCCAGTCATGTCCATACACGCCATAAAGCCGATCACCCACCTCAAAATCAGCTTTGGAAATTCGTGCTAAGTCTGCATAGGCAAAGATCTCTGCCCAAAAATCGGGTTCTGCGCAGGGAAAAAATGTAAAGGCCAAACCTGCTGAAGCTCGATGATGCTGCATAAAGTTAATGAAGATCAGGCTCTGAATGGGTGAGACTACTTGATAGGTGTCCCGTGCCATCCAGAAGCGGAGGAGAGTTGCCCCTTCACCGGGTCGTAACGGTGCTTGTTCTTGGAGGTAGCGCCACGCCGATTGAGTGGCAGGGTCAGCGTCCCGCTCCTCCCGGCTAGCCTGGAGCAACGCAACTACCAGAAAAAATCCAGCAGGCTGCTGCTCTGCATCTCGAAAAATCAGTACTCCCTGCGGCTGTTGCTTCAGCCAATGAGCTGCCAGTTGTGCAGATGCTTCGCCTTCATGCTGTGTCACCATTTGAATCAGTGCAGCGCGATCCCCCTCACACAGCGTGTCGGTCCTCAGGCTGCCATCTTGCCAAGTAAAATAGGGCTTGACGGCTGAGTTATCGCGGTGCAGGAAGGTGTAATCGAATAGGATGTGTTGCTGCTGGTATCCCTGAGTCTGTTCTAAGCGAGTGGTGTAGTAGGCCCGGGCCCGGTCGTGGAGTTTTGCATACCAGTCAGGATTGCGCCAGCGCAAGTCAGTGATCAAGACTTCACGCGCTAAATCGTGGGGAAATAGCCCTAGGCGTCCAGATTCAATGAACGATAAATTGCGCAGCCATTGGAACAATTCATGGATGTCGGGTGCGTCTACCATCTGCGCCAGAAGCGCCTCAGTCGTCAGACGGACTAGAGCGCAGGCCTCTAAAGCCTGATGGTGCACTGGACTGGGTACTTGTTGGATAAATGTTTCCAGCAGCGTTCTGATCACGTCGGGGACTGCTGCAGGCTGGAAGTGGATGTTTCCTTCCTGGGCAAACACGTCAGCAACCAGGGAGAGGGCAAGCGGATGGCCGTAGGTGAAATCGAGGACTGCCTGATGCTGTACGGGAGGAATGTTTCGCTGGACCAGGTAGACCTGGCTTTCTGCTGAAGTTAGGTTGCGCAGGGGGAGTATGTGCGTCAGAGCCTGCCAACCTGGATCGGCTCGCCAGGGGGATGTCAGGGAGTGCCGACCGGCCAGCACTGTTAGGGTATTCGCCGGTAGCTGAGGTAGGAACGCCTCACGGAGCCATTCGTCCAGCGATTCTATCCTTTCATAAGTATCAATTAAAAGAACGTGACGACCAGCTTGAGAGGTCAAGGCTTCCAGAGGAGAATCTAGCGGTGGAAGGCCCATCGCAAATCGCAGTGCACCAAGGAAAGACTCGGGCGAGGGGTCGGTATTACGAGCATCGAGGTAGATTGCAGGGGTTTGGTGCTCCTCACAGACACGCATAAATTCTGCGAGAAGGGTAGTCTTACCCACACCTCCAGGGGCAAAAATGTGAAGGACATGAAAGGGTAGTTCTGGTGCAGCAAGCACAGATTGAAACAGATGAAGCTCCTGAGCACGCCCAATGAAGCGGTGTCGCCGCGCTGCAATCAAATGTTCTGCCAGATGCGATCGCATGAAGCATGCTCCTTGGAAGCCAAAGCAAGGTATAGAGATCCTTACCTTAAAAAATACACGAATACTACCTCTGTTCCTATGGAAGAGTAGTACTACAGTTGTAGATGATTTCTAGGGGGCTTGAGAGCGTTTACGGTAGGGATAGTAACTAGCCAGGATTGAATTGCGCGAACAAGCTCTCATCTCGATTGACAACAAACAGATCACCGTCCATCAGCCTGGTTCCTTAGTGGGCCAGTAGTTGGCATGTTTGCCAAGGCTAAGTGCTGAGCAAGAACTCGTCCCTGACTGCCCAATCAAAATATTTCAAAGTCTAACAGCTTGCGCTTGATAGGTTTAGCTTTGGCATCTAGACGGGTTTTGGTGCTTTCAACCCTGATAGCTTCTCGTTCTGGCTGAGCGGCTTCGAGCAAGAAGACTCGGCGGCCAGCCACGTTCCATAGGTCTTGGCAGCTACAGACAAGGCCTTGGGCTGTTAATGCTGCCGCTCTGTCATCACGGGCTTGTCGAGCCTCAGCTTCATCATCCCAGCCAGTTTCGAGAAATGTCTCTGTCATTGCTTTCATCTGCTTCCACCACCACGGCTACTGATGCTGTCTCTACCACCCTATAGCGAGCACCCAAAAAACAGGTCTTGCTCCCAAGAGTACTCGCCTCTGCAAACATCAACGATCGCGTTTTCCCGTAGGAGCGCTGTGGAACATCCTCTTGAGCCGACTATGCAGGTTGGCAGAAGATTCTGAGCCTAGAGTTCGGTAAGATGAGGCCCTACATCACTCAGAGGACAGCAGGGGAGTGAACGAAGTCCACCCACCGAGCCAATCGAGATTACTGCGCTATGGCATTGCCACCCTAGCTGCTGTACAGGCGCTAATCCTGACGCTACTACTAGAGCCTCTGCTCGAAGCCGAAAGCTCTTTTCTCCTGTTTTTTGTTGCTGTGATGGTGAGTGCTGGCTATGGCGGCTTGGGGCCAGGGCTGCTCACTACCACCTTTGCTGCTTTAGCCAGTGCCTATTTTCTGATTCATCTACCCTATTCTCCGGGCATAAGTTGGAACGAAGCTGTTTGGCTCGGGGTGTTTGTGCTAGTGGCCCTACTACTGAGCTTACTCGCTGCAACCCAGAAGCGCACACAGGAGACCCTGCGGCAAAGCGAAGAACGGTATCGCCACCTGGTCGAGATGTCACCGGACACAATCTTTGTCCAGAGCGAGGGTAAGTACGTCTTTGTCAACAGTGCAGGGGCGAAACTATTCGGAGTAGCACATCCTGAGGAACTCATCGGCAAATCAATCTTTGATTTCGTGCATCCAGATGACCGGGAGAGCGCTAGAGAACGCATGCAACAAGTTATAGGAGAAGCAAAGCCAGTCCCGCTCATAGAAGAGAAGTTACTGCGGCTGGATGGGCGAGTGATAGACGTTGAGGTAGCAGCCACTCCCTTTAGCTATCAAGGATTGCCCGCAGCACAAGCCGTTGTCCATGACATCACTGAGCGCAAGCAGGCAGAGGAGGCGCTACGCGAAAGAGAACAGCATTTAAGGCTGGCACTACTGACGGGGCAGCTCGGTTCCTGGCAGGTGGACTTAAGAACTAGGACGCTATCTTGTTCTAATCAGTGTAAGGCCAACTTCGGCCTAGCGCCGGAAGCTGATTTTTCCTATCCCATGCTGTTCGAGGCAATTCATCTCGATGACCGAGACCGCGTGCGCTCAGCTATCGAGCAAGCCGTGGCGGAACGGACTGATTACGAACAGGAGTACCGTAACATCTGGCCCGATGGTAGCATTCACTGGGTGTTCGTGCGAGGTCGTATTGTTGATGAGGTTGATGGTAAGCCTGAGCGCATGTTAGGTGTGACGCTCGATGTGACTGCCCGCAAGCAAGCCGAAGTTGAGCGAGAACACCTTCTACAGCGTGAGCAAGCGGCGCGCCAAGAGGCGGAGGAGGCCAACCGCATCAAGGATGAGTTTCTGGCGGTTCTTTCCCATGAACTGCGCTCTCCCCTCAATCCGATTCTAGGCTGGTCAAAGCTACTTCAAACCCGCAAAA
>CADCWO010000072.1:3837-4319 GCA_902806435.1 uncultured Synechococcales cyanobacterium
ATTTTTGAGCGTAATGCTAAGTTGCAGTCTCAGTTGATCGAGGACTTACTGGATGCTTCGCGTATTTTGCAAGGCAAGCTCAGCCTGAATGTCTGTCCCGTTGACCTTGCCTCTATAGTTGAAGCAGCGCTTGAGACCATGCGTCTAGCGGCTGAAGCTAAGTCAATCCAGCTTCAGACCATAGTTGAGTCGAAGCTAGGGCAAGTGTTGGGCGATCCCACTCGCCTCCAACAAGTTATCTGGAACCTGTTGTCTAATGCCATTAAGTTCACACCGGCTGGGGGTCGAGTGGAAGTGCGGCTCAAGTGCCTTGGGGCTCATGTCCAGATTCAAGTCAGTGATACTGGCAAGGGGATCGACCCTGAGTTCCTGCCATTCGTGTTTGAGTCCTTCCGCCAGGCGGATAGCACAACGACAAGAGGATCCGGCGGGCTGGGGCTGGGGCTGGCAATTGTCCACCACGTGGTCGAACGACATGGTGG
>CADCWO010000073.1 GCA_902806435.1 uncultured Synechococcales cyanobacterium
TACGCGAGCCATATTAGAAGCTTTTCTGGGAGGCTCTGCAACTCAACTTCCCAGGCAATATGAACTTGCCTCTCCGGTTCATTACGTCAAGCTCGGGTTGCCGCCTAGCCTGCTGATCTATGGCAGCCGAGATCATCTGGTAAAACCAGTCTTTGGACAGCAACTCTATGACCTGCTACGAGACACCGAGAACACGGCTGTCCTGATTTCCCTTCCTTGGGCAGAACATTCTTTCGACGTAGTGTTCCGGGGGCTCGGCAACCAAATTGCGTTGTACTACACCGAACGATTTCTGGCATGGGCACTTCATCAGTAAGGCAATCACCACTAAGAAAGTGTTTGAGAAGATTTAGGCTAGCCTTGTGAGCATGAGATTGACCATTGCCGCATACAGCATCATCTCCCTGGTCGTGGGCAAATATTCGTCATCTTTGCTCAAACGGCGGTAGCGTCCAAACCAAGCAAAAGTCCGCTCTACCACCTAGCGCTGAGGAAAAACCTGAAATCCAATCTGATCCTCTAGTCGTTTAACCCCCCTCTAGTGTCCAGTCAAAAGCTGATTTAGAGGGTGTCTGAAAAGTGGTAGCGTAGGCTGATGAACCGTAAACGCTATCCTTCAGACCTCACCAATCAAGAATGGGTGCTGCTTCAACCTTTACTGCCACGCGCTAAATCTGGTGGCCGGCCTCGCAAGACTGACTTGCGCGAAGTAATTAACGCTACCACTTATCTACTGCGTACGGGTTGTGCTTGGCGGATGTTGCCTCACGAGTTTCCCCCCTGGCAGACGGTCTATGAGTACTTTGCTGCTTGGCGCGATGCCGGTATCTGGGAGGGGATTCACACGGCTTTGCGTGAGCCGTTGCGAATCCGCCAAGGCCGCTCAGCTACTCCTAGTGCCGGTATTGTTGATAGTCAGTCAGTTCGCAGTACAGAAAAAGGGGGCCACAGCGAGGCTATGACGCAGCCAAAAAAGTCAAGGGCCGTAAACGTCATCTGCTAGTCGATACCTCTGGCTTACTGTTGGCGGTTAAGGTACACGCTGCTGACATCATGGACCGGGATGGGGCTAAAGTGCTACTGGAGCCGCTTGCTGGTCTATTTCCCCGGCTGCAGCGCATCTGGGCTGACTATGCCTATCGAGGGCGAGCAGTACGCGCTGTGCCAGGAGCGCTCCTGGCATAGAGATGGAGATTGTCAAACATTGGTGGACCGGAGCCAAGGGAGTTTGGGTAGCTCCAGGACAAGAGCCGCCTGAAATTCCCAAAGGGTTTGTGGTACTGCCCCGTCGTTGGGTAGTGGAGCGTACCTTTGCTTGGCTCGGTAGATATCGCCGCTTCAGCAAAGACTATGAGTACTACCCGGCAAGTAGTGAAGCGCTCATCTACATCGCCATGAGCCGCCTGATGCTCAAAAGGCTTGCTCTGTAGCTTTTCAGACACCCTCTTATGTGAGATTTATTAACATGAGTTATGAAACAAGGTACTTAGAGAGCTGCCATATCAAGAAGATAGTCACTACAGCGAATGCGCTCCTTTGAGGAGTCATAAGCTGCTGTGACCTGTTCCCAAGTTGGTGTGCTCGCTGCCAGCCGTTGCCATTTCTGCCAGGGAGTTTGGTTGTTCAAGGAGCAGTGACGTCGCTGGCGATTGTAGTAGTCCTGCCACTGCTGCAGTTGCTGGGGCAGGTCTAGTGACTTTAGGTTGACCAGGGAGTAGAACTCCTCGAGGTCTGTTTTCTGGGTGCGCTCGACCTTGCCGTTGAGATGGGGAGAGCGAGGTTTAATCGGACGGAACTTAATCGAGAGTTCACGCAATCGATTCTGAACAGCAAGGGCCATGAACTCTTCTCCTCGATCAGTCTGCAGCCGTTGGATGGGAAAGGGAAAAGTACTCACCATCTGCTCAACAAAGTTGAGAGTGCTCCGAGCAGTTTTGTTGGGATAGAGCCTCACAAGCTTCAGACGAGTACAGTCATCAATGGCTGTGTACTGGTAAAGATTGGGACCAATCTTGCATACATCCATTTGGACCCGCTCACCCGGCGTGTCCTTCTGATAGCGTCTTCTACCCTTGCGAATTCGTCTGGTCGCTTTGAGCAGCTTGACTCCTGCCTGTTTGAGGACCTTGTGAATCGTGGCCGTGGACAAGGAGAAGTTGTACAGGCGAATCAGCTCACTCTGGATTCGTCTGGCTCCTAGCCTGCGAGTGCGCAGTTGCAGAATCCACTCGCGGTGTTGCTCGAGCACTTTGGGTGGCGGACAACGTTTCGGCCTGCGGCTGCGGTCGTGCAAACCAGCCACTCCTTGCGCTTGATAGCGCCGCCACCACTTGAGAAAGGTGGGATAGGAGATCCCACAACGACGACAGACGAGTGAAGCATTGCCGCTCTTCTGATACAGCTGTACCCACTGCAAACGAGCCTTCACTTTTCGCTCTTCTTCCATGGAAAGTCCCCTCGAAAATGAGAGAACTATACCTCAATCATGTTAATAAATCTCACATCACCGTTCGTTTCCCAGGTGCTAGAATCGCACCCACAACAAGCACTAAAACTGTCTGCCAAATCCGCTGGCCAAACAACGGCGCAAACAGGAGCATCAAGCTGAGAAATTCTTTCGGTAGCAATAACATCAGAACTCATTCAACATCACTGTTCTGATTTTGCTACCTTTTCTACTCACCAAATGGATAAAGCCGAGCTAAGCCTAAGTGTTTACCTCACGATTGCGGTTAACTTGGTTCTTGGCCAGATGCTTGAGCCTCAAAAACTGCTGACGCATCATGAATAAGTCCGCCCACGGTAGAAAGTACCGTAGCCAAGACCAAACGATGTTTCTGGGATAGCGAATATGTCCTTTGAGGACTAGACGACAAACGTTTTGCCTCACTGGAAAAATGGCATAAGTTGCGGCAATGTGACCAAAAATCCAACTCGCTCGCTCGTCATCCATGACTATGGTCAAATGGCGATTTTGTTCAAACTCAACAAGCTTAAAAATGCCCACAACTTTCTGACCAGGTGCTAAGTTTTCCGCACCTGGAAGTAAATGTTTTGGACTGGGATGTTCAAATAAAGGCTCAGGAATCTTAAAAAATACCCGTTCTAGGTGGTCAATCCAGTCATAACTGTAAGACCCAACTTTCAGTTGGCATAACCACCGAAATAAAATTTCCGGTGGTGCTTCCACATCTATTGCCCGAAAGTACGCTTCGTCACTAGTGTTTATGTAGCGATCGCAGGGAAACGGCATTAGCCGCTCTTCAAGCGTAGAACCCCAGTTGTAGGCAATGCTTGGTTCCATATCGATATTGGCAGATTGGTCAGCTTAAGTGCATCCTAACGATTGGGCTATATAATCTACCTCTAGCGAGAGTAATAAGGTTGAATGCTGCGAAGTGGTCAACAGAGATGGTTGTAAGCGGTTGACAAGGACGAGGATATTTTGGATGTTCTCTTCTCCTCACGGCCAAGCGCAATACACTGGTTCGCCAAGGGATTGCTGAGAAATCTACTATTTCTTGCAGCCTGAGGCTTTGGCATCTTAGTTTACGGCTGACCCATGACAAAATCTGTCCCTGCCAATGGTAGCTTGGTCATCGCTGAGGCTTCTAAGGTCAAGGCCACCAGATCTTCCCGCTCTAGGTTATGCACATTAGACTTCCCACAGGCCCGGGCCAGGCTCTGAACTTCCATTACCATTGCTTGTAAGTAGTTAGCGACCTGGGTGGCAGCCTCCTCAACGGGTAATCGGGTCATTAAGCCTTGGTCTTGAGTAGCAATCCCAACTGGGCAGAGGCCGGTGTGGCAGTGGTGGCAGTGGTAGGGTTCGGTCCCTAACTTCTGATAGTCTTCAATATAGATGGGTTTGTTACAGCCCATGGCAATTAAACTAGCGGTACCGATACTGACGGCATCAGCGCCCAGTGCTATCGCTTTGGCCACATCTGGTCCAGAGCGGATACCGCCGGAAATTACCAGCTGCACGTCTCCATAGACTGCACTCTCTTTTAGGGCTTCGACTGCTTGTACTACTGCTGGCAAGGTAGGGATACCAACGTTTTCCTGAAAAATACTTTGGGTGGCAGCAGTTCCTCCTTCCATCCCGTCTAGGACAATCACGTCGGCTCCGGCTTTAACCGCGAGTTTGACATCATCCTTGACGCGGGTGGCTCCCAGCTTGACGTAAATTGGGATTTCCCAATCCGTTGCTTCCCGCAGTTCCTCAATCTTGATCCGTAAATCGTCCGGGCCTGTCCAATCCGGATGGCGGCAGGGCGATCGCTGATCCACACCTTCTGGTAGAGTTCGCATTCCTGCTACGACCGAGCTAACCTTCTGGCCTAGAAGCAATCCGCCACCTCCGGGTTTGGCTCCCTGGCCCACCACAATTTCAACGGCATCCGCCTGCTGCAGATCTTGGGGGGTAAATCCATAGCGAGAGGGCAGGCACTGATAAACCAGCTTGGCAGAGGCCTGACGTTCCGCCGGCAACATTCCGCCGTCTCCAGTGGTGGTGGAGGTGCCCATCCAGGTCGCTGCTTGGCCGAGCGCCACTTTGGCGTTGTGAGAGAGGGCCCCGAAACTCATCCCTGCAATTGTGATTGGAATTTCAAGTTCTAGGGGCCGCTTGGCATGACGAGTCCCTAGAACCGTTTTAGTCTCACACTTTTCGCGATAGCCTTCTAAAGGTAACCGCGTCAGGGAGGCTGTTAGGAACACCAGGTCGTCCAATTTGGGAATGTTGCGGAGGGCCCCAAATCCCCGGATTTGGTAGCGGCCCAGAGCTGCGCGGTCTTGAATAGCCTGAATAACTTCCGGGCTGTAAGTGCTACTCGTGTTTAGTACACGTCTTTCCATCTTGTAAAATCCCTAGCTTTGAAGTGATAGAGTTCTTGGGCACAAACAATCTTCTTGAAAGGAGAGCTTTGGGGCGATAGTCCTAAAGGCTGCAGTTCTGTGGCAAGAACCTGCCAATCTCGGTCGGTCATCGGCTCGTACCGGGCATCCGCACCCAGAGATGCAATGCTACCCCCCACAAAAATTTCCCCATCGTAGAGCGAATCACCTAGGTTGGCCCCCGCATCTCCGCAGATAATTAAGCGCCCCTGCTGCATCATAAAGGCGCTGCTGTGGCCCACATTACCTGCGACAATCAGGGTAGCCCCTTTGAGAGAGATACCGGCGCGGGATCCGGCATTACCGAGGACGCAGATCCGGCCCCCGTGCGCCGAGGCACCAGCATTGGCTGAGGCATTCCCCCGAATGGTGATAGTTCCGGCCACCAGGTTTTCGCCCACTGACCACCCGCAGGAGCCTTCAATCTCGATTTGGACGCCGTTACCTAACCCTCCACAGTAGTAACCCACCGGGCCCTGAAACCGGATTTGAATGGGTTTTTGCACCCCTACTGCCAAGTTGTGCCGCCCAGCAGGGTTGAGCAGGTCAACCTGTTTTACACCAGAAGAGGCTAGGTCTTTAAGCTGCTGATTAATAGCACGGGTCGTGAATGCAGTGCAGTCAATTGTGGTTTGCAAACGAGTAGTTTGTTCTAGCATCATCTATCGGTGAAGAGAGGTTAGGGGGGGAGAGCCCGCAGAATGTTGCTGATTCATCTCAGGAGAGACTGACCAGACATTTACCTCTACGGCATCCGGCTCCCGCACAGTAGCGGTCGGATCGAAATCGGGCAGGGTCAAAAAAGCCCGGTACTCAGACACGATCACCACCATTTCCTTAGACTCGTAGATTACAGCTGGTTTAGCGGCATATTGATCTCGGACCAGAGCCAGTTGGTCGGCTGTGGCAACGAGAATCGTGTAGGTTCCGTCTATATCCTGAAGAAGTTGGTCGAGGGCTGCTTCTAAAGGTTGACCTGACTGCCGGTGGTAGTGGATATAGTGGGCAATCACTTCCGAATCATTGTGGGTTCTAAAGACTGCCCCCATCTGTTCCAGTTGATAACGCAGCTTGTAGTAGTTAGAAATCTGGCCATTATGAACGATCGCTAGATCAGGGCTAGCGGTAAAAGGATGGCAGTGGTCAGTATTTACCACTGACTCGGTTGCCATCCGGGTATGGCCGATGCCGTGGCTGCCTACGAAGTGGGCGAGTTCATACTTGCCACCTAAAGCTGCTACAGAACCGACGTGTTTATAGATTTCTAAGGCCTGCCCCAAGCTTGCCCAATGAACGGTCGGAAATAAGGTTTCAAGCTGCTGACACAGACGGTTAAGGTCCAAACCAGGCTGATCCTTTAGATTTAGAATCAGCTGCAGCATGTCTGTTGTCACTTGCGACCTGGCGATCGAGACCTCTTGACTCAGCCAGCGCCTGACCTCATGCCACTGAACATTGCCGTCATCGTGCAGCAGTAGCTTTAGGTGTGAGGGCACTCCCTGAGAACTATAAAGTGCTACCCCGCAGGAATCAGGCCCACGGGTTTCTAAGGGCTGAATCAATGAGAGTAAATCTTTACCAAGCCGTTGATACTGCTCTGGATGCCGATAGAGTATCCCTGCAATCCCACACAAAGTTGCCTCCTATTCCTGATCATTTTGGGATGTTCATCCCAATCAGGTTCACTAGTTATAACAAGTGACGGTAGGGGAGGGTGTATTCAATAATTCTTTTCAGTAGCGCGGTTTTTAGGTGAGACTTCAGAGAAATTATTTTTGGTGAGTGTAACTGAGTAGCAAAGGCAGCCTGTCCGTGAGATTGTCTCCCCACAAATAATTGGTTTGTGCCGCTGCGTGTAAGCTGTGTAGCAGTTCACCAGCAACGGAGCTCCCAAGTTAATTTCGAGGTGCTCACTAATTTCCCGCGTTGCGTGGGTACACTCCAGGGTTGCTTCTACCCGTTCAATCGAAATCCCGTTTTTATCTAGGGTGGGATAAATGAGGCTAGACTGCAATTTTTCGGCAAAAGCCTGACCAATTTCCTGAAGAAAATAGGTGGTGTCCACAGCAACAGGAATTTGAGCGATCCGAATAATTTTTTTTGCAGTAGATGTCTCGTTGATGTTTCGGTAACTTCAATTTTTGTCGCACCTCGTATGAGGCTTCCATACATCCAAAGTGAAGGCTATGGATGGAGCTTATGACCCCCTGCCGGTCCATATCTTCATCAAAGAAAGTTAACGGGTTGGAGAGGGACCGCATTACTTTACCCCGCTCCTTCACAAAAACCCCCTTGCCTTGGTGAGAAATCACTAAACCCTGACCGATCAAATTGGAAATGGCCCGCCTGGCAGTAATTCGGCTAACCTCGAACTGCTGCATCAGCTGATGTTCACTGGGTAACTGCTGCCTCGGCAAAAAGTGGCCGTCAAAAATTTGCTCACGCAGCTTTTCGGAGATGGTGATGTGGAGGGGTAGAGAATCCTGGGCTGCGGTCATGTTCGCGATCGCCAAAGACTGATCAATTTTGAAGCAGTGCTGTCGTCATTAAAGCCTAAATTTCGCTGATCTTGAAAGCCATGTTCCAAATCAAGGGATACTGGCGGATACCTTGCAAAAAGTTGGTGAGGGATAGGGAACGCTTGGAAAGGAATTAGCTCAAGTAACCACTCCATTCATGTCGCACTTGAGGCGCAAGGCATTCGCAAGCCACTCATTATTAGACGCCATACTTGATCGAAATCGGATTGAATATTAGGAGCGCTCCACTCAGCAGCGTGAACAGGGTGATGAAATCGAACCGTTGCATTGAATACAGCTTGTGCCGCAGTGAGGCTATCAGTGGAGCAAAATATCTCTTGAGCTACTCCATCCTCAATGATCTGCGCAATCTGGCTCACAAGTTCCTCCACATGCGCTTCAACAACCTCACGGGCTTGTTCAGCGATCGCTTGGTAGGTTGCAAACAGCTCTGGGTCACCAAGCACCTTCTGGTGTTTGATCATGATTAGCTGCTCAAACCACTGTCGCAAGCGCTCATCTGCTGGGCTCTTCTCGGCGGCAATGGCAGCTAAGGGCGCTGACACGCGCTGGAGCCACCGTTGCGTGACGGCATCACGTAAAGCAAGCTTGCTCGAAAAGTGCCGATAGATCGTGCCGTGGCTGACCTCCAAAGCACGGGCCACATCGACAACTGTTGTTTTTGTAGGCCCGTACTTGCGGAAAACTTCTTCCGCCGCATCAAGGATACTTTCAGGCGTCAGAACTGAATCTGTCATACTGCCTGCTTCTTCTCGCTGTCAAGAGCGCTCATCTGGCTGGCGTCATATCGGTTGCCAGCAACAGCTTCAGGCGGAATTGCTGCTTCAATTCGCTTAAGATCATTGCTTGTTAAGCTTATCTTGAATGCACCAAGCGCTTCCTCCAACCGCTCCTGACGCCGAGCTCCAATCAGCGGCACAATATCTTCGCCTTGCGCCAAAACCCAAGCTATAGCAACCTGGGCGATGGTGGCATCCTTTTCCTCAGCGATGGCTCGAAGCGACTCAACTAAGGCCAGATTGTGTTCGAGGTTTTCTCCAGAAAAGCGAGGCAGATGCCCCCGGAAATCTTTCGCATTCTGAGAGCTCTCTTTAGACCAGCGTCCGCTCAACAAACCGCGTGAAAGCACGCCGTAAGCAGTGATCGCGATTCCCAGCTCTCTGGCGGTAGGAAGAATCTCCTCTTCAATGCCTCGGCTGAGTAGCGAATACTCAATTTGCAACCAAGCTAAAGGATGAACCGCATGGGCACGGCGTAGTGTTTCTGCGCCAGCCTCAGAAAGGCCGATATAGCGGACATAACCCGCTTCAACCATCTCACTAATTGCTCCCACCGTGTCTTCAATCGGTACAGTGGGGTCGATACGGGCAGGCTGATAAAGATCAATGTAATCCGTGCCAAGCCGCTGAAGCGAATAAGCAAGGAAATTCTTCACTGATTCTGGGCGGCCATCTATCCCGATAAACCCTCCGGCAGGAGAGCGCAATGCCCCAAACTTGACGGCGATAAACACATCCTTCCGCTGCCGGCCCTTTAGTGCATCACGCAACAGCAGCTCGTTGTGGCCAACACCGTAAAAATCTCCTGTATCTAGCAGCGTGATACCGCTCTCGAGAGCGGCATGGATTGTCGCAATACTCTCGTCACGTTCCGCCGGACCATAGAAATCAGACATGCCCATGCAACCGAGACCAATAGCAGATATGGACGCCCCGCCTCCCAGCTTTCGTTCCAACATAGTTATTGCTTTATGAAATACTGCTCCTCCAAGATATCAATTCAAATGACAAAAATCAATATTTGTCATTTGAATTGATAAAAGAGTTACTAATTTCATGCGTCAGGAATCAGAATATAGAGTTTGGTCCAAAATCAAGGATAGTTGAGCAGAGTGAACCATCACCTCAACTGTGCGTATAGGGGCAACTAAATCTGCCGTGGGTAACTGGGCTCCAGTGATGAGAGTTCCCTCTGTCATATAGATTGAAATCAACTACCCAGCTTGTAGATGACAAGTTTAGAGGTGCGCCTTACCAATTTCTAACGTAATCCTTTGGCAAGGGAATAACTGAGGGGTGATTGGATCAATGCTCCCTCCTGAAAACGGCTGAAGCGAAATAGCTTAAGCAGCTCTACCCCCCGATCCATTTTTCCAAGAATCAGACGGCTCATCAAATCGCCAATAATCGGGCTCAGTTTATACCCGTGACCGCTAAAGCCAACAGCGCAATATAAGCCTGGCACTGCGTCTATGCGATCCAAAATGGGTTGATAGTCAGGAGTAACCCCCCACATCCCCGAGTAGGTCTCGGCCACCGGAGCTGACTTTAGAGCAGGGCATCGATGGAGTAGCTTTTGGTGAAGTTCTTCACAAATACCTGGAAATAGCTGTCCTTGATAGTCATCTGCCTCTGCTAGCGCAAACTTGGGGTGGTACTGGGGGTCGGAGTTTCCAATTCGGGTGTAGGGGGTGCTGGCATCGGCACGGAAGTAACACAGGTTCACCAGGTCCGAAACCACTGGATGAGGTTCCGCCCAGGCAAGGGGTCGTTCTACCACAACTACGTGCTCCACGATTGGGACGACGGGAAATGTTAATCCCACCTGCTGGGTGAACTTTCGCGCCCAAGGCCCTACACAATCAACCACTGTCCGGGTATGAATGTCTCTAGTTGGAGTTTGAACGCCTGTAATCTGACCTTGATTATCCAGATAAATATTCATCGCCGGGGTTTGAACGCGAACATCCACTCCCAGATCGGCAGCTCGCTGGGCCAAAGCGCGCGTGGTTTGAGGCGGGCTTCCATAGCCAGAGTCAGGCTCATAGGCCACCGCCGCCACGTCACTTAGATTCAGAAAGGGTAATTGGGCCTCGACAGCTTGAGGAGAAACTAAGCCTACGTTGATTCCGATGGTTTGATGCCTAGTTACGAGCGCTTTCAGGGTTTCCACATCCTCTAGCCCTACCAAGACGTAGTAGCCGCAGGCATGAAACCCCGCATCATAGCCGCCAAAACGTTCTGAAAAGCCATGAAAGAGCTTGAGAGATTCATAGGCAAGCTGGGCTAAGACGGGATGAGTATAGTGGGTGCGAATAATCCCAATGCCCTTGCCCGATGCTCCATTCGCCAAGTTTTTTTGCTCTAGCAATAGGACTTTGCCGGATTGCTGTTCAGCCAAATAAAGAGCGATCGCAGCCCCAATACAGCCCCCCCCAATTACAACGATATCTGCAGTCTCATTCATCCGCCCCAGCCTCCAGACAGTACCAATCAGCAGGAACCTAACAAAGTTAAATATGAAGATTGCGTATCCCGAGATACAAACTTGTTATGACAAGATTGGTTTACTGGAGGTCAAACTGCTTAGAGGTCCTGCAATGGTTGGAATCTTGCCCCAACAGCAAACCCAAAGCCTGACCGAAGTTGCAAAAGAATTAAAGCTGGATTTTTTTCTAGTTTCCTACAGCGATCTCCTGGGGGGATCCCGTGCCAAGTTAGTGCCAGCCGCAAAAATTGCCTCCGTTGAATCAGCGGGAGCCTGTTTTGCTCCGTTTGCCTCTAATCTGGGCCTGGGGCCAGATGCCCACGATATTGCCGCCATTCCTGACCCCCAATCTCTGATCGTGCTGCCCTGGCAACCGAATGTAGGCTGGTTAGCCAGCGATGTCTATCTTGATGGAGAGCCATTTGTTGCCTCTCCCCGGATTATCTTTAAGCAGGTACTTCAGCAGTGTGAATATTTAGGCTACAGCTACAAAACCGGCGTTGAGGCTGAGTTTTTCTTGCTAAAGCAGACTGAGCAGGGGTATCAAATTGCTGACACCAAAGATACTTCGGTGCGGCCCTGCTATGACCAACTGAATTTAATGCGGCAGTTTGACTTGATCGCGACCTTGGTTCGTTACATGGAAGGTCTGGGCTGGGAGCCGTACCAGTGCGATCATGAGGATGCCAACGGCCAGTTCGAGCTGAACTGGACCTACAGTGATGCTCTCACAACTGCCGATCGCCATGTTTTCTTCAAGTACATGGTCAAGACCCTGGCCGAGCAGCAGGGATTAACGGCCACCTTTATGCCCAAACCCTTTAGCCATCTAACCGGGAATGGGGGCCACCTGCACATGAGCCTGTGGAGCGATGGCAGCAATGCCTTTGCCGATGCAGACGATGAAATGGGTCTATCTAGGATCGCCTATGAATTTATAGGTGGTATTTTTGCCCACGCCCGGGGATTATCTGCCCTCTGTAGCCCCACCGTTACCTCTTACAAGCGCCTGGGGGCTAACACCACTGCCTCTGGCAGCACCTGGAGCCCCCGCTATCTCTCCTACGGCGGCAACAACCGCACCCACATGATCCGGATCCCTGAGGCCGGACGATTTGAATGTCGTCTGGTGGATGGAGCTGCCAATCTCTACTTGGCTCAGGCAGGGTTACTGGCAGCGGGGTTAGCAGGAATGCGTGAGCATTTGAGTCCGGGACAGCGCTTAGACGAGAATATGTTTGTTTGTGGTTCAGAGTTTCCCAATCTTCAAACGTTACCGACTAACCTACTCGAAGCCCTTCAGGGTGTTGAACAGGATTCGCTGCTAAAGAAAACCCTGGGAGATTTGGGAACCAAGACTTTTCTGGAATTTAAGTATCAAGAATGGGATGCCTACAATGCAGCCGTGACTCCCTGGGAAATGCAGCAGTATATTAACTGCTAGTGAGCTACCCAATTAGCGAGCTTTGGCAATATAAGGAACTCATACAGCCACGGTCCGCCGCGCAGTTGGTGCCTTTACCGAGGGAGTGCATCTGATTGATAGCCTTATGGGCAGTTAAACGAGCCTCAAGCATCTGCCTTTTCAGGCTCTTAACCCTCCCTCCATTAGATTCTCTCAAAGAGGTGAATACGATTTTCCATCGTCACAATGCATATTCTAAACAGTGCTCTAAGCTTGACTTTATCCCATCAAGCAGCGTAGCAAAGTGAATCAGTCTAACGTTCAAATAAGGTTTGTGGCACTTTTACTATCTCAGTAGATGGAGCCGAGGTATCAAAAAGTTGGTATTTTTAGAGTAGGTAACGAACCTATAGAAGCCATTTGGTATCTTTTTGGGAAGAAGTAAAATCAAAAGAAATGCTGCACTCCAGTAGCTTAACCGACAGAGAACGGGAACTGATTGAACCTCTGCTGCCCAAGAAGAGGATAACTAGACCGTGGACTTGAACAAAACGCCAAACTTTGGATGGGGTCTTCTATCAACTGACATCTTAGCTGCTACGGCACCCTACCTAGTGCTAGAAGGCTCTGGAGTTGAATGCTGAACTGGGCTCAATGCCTCTTTCCTTTCTGGCAGTGTGTTCCACAGATTATAGAAAAAGGCTCCGGTTTGCGGTGGTAGTGTTGGGTCCACCACGATGTCTAGCAAGCTTTTGACAACCCCGGTGATAGGAATAGCCAGGACTACACCCAGTAAGCCACCAAACTGAGCTCCGATCAAAAGGGAAGCGAAAATCACGACAGGGCTTAAGCCAGTAAGGTTGCCCATGACGCGCGGGGCAATCAAGTTGTCTTTCACTTGCTGGACCGAGATCGCTGCCCCCAAAACTTGCAGCGCCAGCCACCAGTCAATTAAGGCCACTACCGTAGACACCATCGCAATGCCCAAGGTGGCACCAATAACTGGAATAACTTCCATCAGGCCAATAAATACTGAAAACAGCAGAAAAAATGGCACTCGTAGCCACCAAAAAATGGGTGTCAAGGCTAGGGTCATAAACAGTCCCAAGAGCAACTGTCCGGAGAAAAATCGCTGGAGATTCCGCTGCAGAGCATCCCGCAGTTGGTCACGGATGGGAACGACAAAGATGCTTGTCATGCCTCGCCAGACGCGATCGCCATCCACCAGCATGTAAAACGAAATCACCATAATCAGGATCAAGTCAAGTAGCCAGTTGACCGTACCGAGCACGAGCCCTAAACTTTGAGCGGTGAGTGCCTGAGCCTGGTCTTGCAACTTAGCTGAGAGCTGCTGCCCGAGGATGCCGACATCAAAGGGCAAGTTGTGCACCTCGCTCCAGGTCTGTAATTCTGCTAGTTGCTGCTGCCCTGATACTAACAAAGATGGCAAGTTCGTACTGAGCTGACGAGCCTGGTTCAACACAGGCGGCACAACGGTTAGACCTAGCACAGCCACACCGATACCAGCGACGAGATAAACCAAAGCTGCTGCCAGACTGCGGGGCAAGAAACGTTGTAGTTTGGCTACCGGATAATTCAGTAAAAATGCCACTAATCCAGCTGTAACAAAAATACTCAGGAGTTCACTGAAATACTGGAACACCTTCAAGGTAGCCCAGCCCGTAGCTAGGATCAGCAGCCAAGTAATCATTAGCCGTTGCAGCGGGGAGAGAATTGCATTCATGGGTCTCAACTTGAAGTTCTCGGTAGAGCCGTGTTGTCAAAACCTCTTCTACAGCAGTCACGACAACACGCTACAGCTTAATCCTAGGGCACGCAAGGACGATAGGTTACCGAACTTGGCCCCACTACTAAAGTAGCCAATCCAAGAAAAAACTAGGGTAGACCAAGGTTTCTCACAGATAAGCCTCATTTCAAATGATAAATTGTGAGATTTATGATAGTGCGTCAAATCATGGTGGGTTAGGTAAAGTAGAAGTGCATCTACTCTTAGTCCTGAACTATGGAATGTCGGCTCTGTGGTTATTCCCGCACCCATAAACATGGTAAAGCTCCGAACGGCAGCCAACGCTATTTCTGCTCGCAATGCAAGCAAACGTTCAATGAACGGTTTGACACCTTGTATTACCATCGCCACGTCACTCCAGAACAGATCCGGCAAGTACTCCAGGCGCACAGTGAAGGCAGCAGTCTTAGAGGGATTAGCCGGACGACAGGACTCGCATACAACACAGTGGTGAGTATTGTTCGTGCCGCCAGCCAGCAGGCGCAGTTGGTGCATAACGCTGAAGTTCACTCGGTGCGAACCGAAGAAGTGAGTGCGGATGAACTGTGGTCGTTTGTTTCAAAAAACAGAAGCAATGCCTCCCAGAGGAGCTAGAGGTAGGTGATTGTTGGATTGCAATTAGTTTAGCTGATGTAAGTGGACTGATTTTGGCAGCAAGAGTGGGAAAACACACCGATGAATTAATTGAGGAATTAGTCATCAGTAGTGAAGGGAAAACTGCCTGCAAACGGTTCAATAGCGATGATTGGGGAGGCTACGAACGAGTCCTACCTCCTGAAATCCTTCACTACATTGGTAAAGACAAGACACAACAGTTGGAGAGAACGAATGGCATTATTAGACAACAAACCGGACGATGGCATCGCAAACAGAATAAGTTTGGCAAGGTGTGGGAGCAAACCAAGGTGACGACGCGGTTAGTGGTGAGTTATTTCAACTGGATTTGGCAACATAGTCGATTGAAGACTACAGCGGCTCAACGAGCAGGATTAACGCTACAGTCTTGGACTTGGCATGATCTCGCTACTTATCCCACCATCATTTGATGCACTACCAGATTTATTAACATGAGTTAGAAAACAAGGTGCCTAGAGAGCTGCCATATCAAGAAGATAGTCACTACAGCGAATGCGCTCCTTTGAGGAGTCATAAGCTGCTCTGACCTGTTCCCAAGTTGGTGTGCTCGCTGCCAGCGACG
>CADCWO010000074.1 GCA_902806435.1 uncultured Synechococcales cyanobacterium
TCCATTTTTTCCCCATCAAAGTCACAAAGCTTAGAAGGACCATTATTTGGTTCATTGTGGCTCTTCACGTATAAGAACTTCTGGAAAAATGGAAGAACGTTAGGAAACTTCTCCACCAAATGAGAAGCACGCTTCAGCTTCCCCGCATTTGTCAACCTCAAGGAGAAGAACTCCTTGTCTGGACGGACAAGGAGCATGTTGTACGTGGCTGAAGACACGAAGTGCGCCTTCTTCCACGCCTTCCACACCAGATCGTTGGTGGATCCGTCCGGCATCAAAAACTTCAACGACGGATCGATTGCAACCAGTTCCTGCAAAACAATCCGCTTCTTCTTTCGGCGATCTGCCCACTCCTCGTAATGATAGCAGGATCCATGGACCATGTTCGTTCTGCGGAGCGTGACTTTGGGGTACCCCCATCCGCGATCACTGTCAACAAAATATGTGAACAGATCTCGCAAGTCCTTGTCCGAAAGATGACCCAACCTCTTGAAAAATTCTCGATGAATGGCTGAAGCCTTGAACCCCTTGCTTTCCTTATAGCGGCACATGGTGTCCGGGTTGACGATCTCGCCTTTGGAGTGGCGATCGAGGAAATCTTCCCACAACTTGAAGATGTCATCGGGAAGTGAGATCACCTTGATCTCGTTCGTGATGTCGGATGACTTGTTAACCTGTTTCCCCTCCTTGGTGGGATCAATGTTTTGGAAGCGGTTAACAATGAGCTTCGAGAACAACTGCAAAACAAAAGAAACAAGACTTGTCAAGTCCTGCAGAAAGAAGCAATCAAAATGAGTAAGACATGATTCAGGTCATTGTTTATCCTCGAGTCGAGGATAAACTACAGCCCAGCAACTTACCATGTACTTCTCCTGGTCGAATACTGCTCCATTACCGCGAGTTGCGCCCTCATCTTTCTGGTAACTAGGACGTCCCGAGTTAAGCCAAATTCTCCTGCAACTTGAGATCTGGTTTCCCCAAGTCGGCTGGGCATGGTCGAGATGGTTTGTATCGTTGTAGAACTTTGAAATCCTCTGAAGCTTAAGAGGATCAGTAGACCAAACGACATAAGCATCCCAGTGCTGCAGATCTTTCTTTCGATCAGCCCCGCAGTTGGAATTGTCCTGAAGACGCCGCGATGCCTCCACGCTGTGCTGCCCATTGATGAGCATGAACTTGCCATCCTTGATTTCGTCCCATGAGTTGGGCTTCCTCTTGATTGGCTCACCATCCTTATCGACAGGACAAATACAAATCTTCTGGCGTTGATTGATTTCGCCAAGCTGTACAAGAAAGTCCATCGCATTCCGAACAATGCCTTCCTCCATTCCACGAATCACGTATTGTGCCTTTGCAACAATACACTGGTTGATTCTCACTGAGTACGAGGACTCAAATGGAAAACACCCACGGCACTCCGCCCAGAATTGACGTTGAGATTCGGTGATCTTCTGGAAGTCCACCTGTGGGTCATTTCTGGACTTTATTGGAGTAGAAGCCCTCGTAACAGTAGATGTCGAGCTTCCACCTGCAGCCGACTTCCTCTTCTTGGAAGCAGGTTCAACGGCGGTCGCAGCGTTTGTCGATGTCCGTCTGGCAGGTGCCCGGGATGAGCCTTGGGGTGCGGCAGAAGCGGACCCGTCAAGCTCAGCACCGGCGGAAGCTTTTCCCCGTGCACGCCGACGCTGAGGTTGGTCAACTGGAACTGGACGCGCCTCAAATGCAGATAGCAATTGATGAATTCGAACCAGTCTCCGATTCACCTTCTCGGCCTCTTCGTTCGTCCAGGGCAGGTACTTCTCGAATGCCTCCTTCAACGCACCCTGTCCGGATCGCACAACGGATTCGAGCAATTCAATGAAATCGAATTGCCCATGTCCGGTCCCAACTTTGACGACAATGGAGTGGCAATGGGGGAGATCCACTCCAGCGTCGTTGAAAGCCTGGATGCCGAGCACAATGTACTCATGTCGCTGCTGTTCAATAAAGGTCACCCGCTCGAATCGATTTAGGTGAACATACGGGACATCGTCATTCACTTTGACAGTAATCTGAACCTTCTTCCCGGACATTGAGAATGACCAGCTTTTAATGCAGTCGACGAATCGCCACAATGTCCCGTAGTTCTCCACAACGTCATCGATGAAGGGAGTTGGGGCCATTGGATTTTCGAACTTCTGGATGAAGTACTCAGAGCCGGAGTAGTCATAGTTGTCCTCAACGTCCATTGAATTGGATGCCATCTGCAATATATTGGAGAGCACTGGCGTCAGATCAAAACTGTTTTTATAATCATTGAGAATTTTGAAGTATCCTCGGATCGAGGATAAATTTCACTTCAATGTGTTAGTCATGAGTAAGTGATTCTATTTTGTTTAATCTGCGTTCAATTAGTAATGGCCGGGATGGGTGTTTAGGAATTCTTTTTCGCATGCAAATGTGATACCTCCGCCGCATTGTGGTCACATCCTTTAGCATGTTTGTTTTTTGTTTCAGATTTATCCTCGACTCGAGGATAAATGTGATGACCATTGTTCACAATCTGGACGAGTGGAATCACAAGACTCGGATCTATCCTCGAGTCGAGGATAGATCGGATGAATTATCTTAAATTTGTAACGGATGATATCTGTTATTAGGCAAATTCAGTCATTGCAGCAGCTCATGCAAAACAAGGAGTTTATCCTCGGGTCGAGGATAAAATGTGAGTCCAATGATGAAGCGTCCCTCTGAGCTGTTTCAAAAGACACTCCGGCAATTCCGTAATACAAACGATGCATAGTTTGAGACATCACACGGACTCAAAAGAAAGTTGAAAGAACAATAACACCAGCAATGTAACATACCTCGTGCGTAGTTGAAACGAACAGCAAATAATCGCTGTTATGACTTGGAATCCCTATTACTCACAGAAATGATGCTTTTGAAATACTCACACACACTCTACAAAGTAAACAAAACGTTGTTGCAAATAACAGTATGTCAACACACAGAAATGAAACCCTCACGCTTGTGAGCGCGCACTCACACACTCAAACTCCCTCGCAAACGCACTGAAATGAAATGAAACCCTAACCTCAAACAACCCAACTCACACACTCAAACAAGCGTGCACAGATAGCAAACAGATACACGCACTCAATCACTTACATACACTCACGTACACTCACACACAACTACACTCACACACATGACCTAAACACTCACACACAACAAACAGGAGAAGAAAGAGAGGAGAAGTGAAAAGGAGAAAAGAAGGAGACTGGCGGCGGGAGGTGAACTGTTCATACAATGCGCGGGAATAGGTGGCGACCCTAATCCGCGCCATCTGTCACCTATTACCGCTCAATCCGTCACCTATGACCGCGCGATGTGTCTCCTACGACCGCGCGATGTGTCCCCTTTCACCGCGCTATGTGATCCCCATTACTACGTGATGAATACTCTTTGTTGCTAACGATCCCGATGGATGATCATCCAATGTTTTTTATTTTGCAAATCATAAGAAAATATTGCGTTCCTTCACTAAATACATAAATGCTTCCATGGGAAGTATTCATTCAATCCAACTCATGTAATAAGGCATTTCGAGAGATTGTGGGAGACAAAATTTGACCGTTTAAGATTGATTTTTTTCAATTTTCAAACTTGGGAGAATTGTGTAACATTCTCACAATTCTCACGCAAGTAGAAAGGATTCAAAACTTGTTTATATGCGTTTTCTTTCTTTAAACACTGAGAATCTTGAAAATCCAAAATCAAAGTGGTGAAAAAAATGTTAAGCAACGACTATTATGTTTGACTTTCATTACAAAAACTACATCTTTCTACTAGCAAGTTAATAGCCCCCATTATATACGACATTGTTGCTTGTGTATTTGGATTTCACTAAAAGGGCGTGCCCTCCCTCAATGCGACATTTTTTCTCATTTTGCTTAGATTTAAATTTGATAAAAATGTATTTCCTTATTGTTGTGAAAAATTTATATGTCTCTTGATTTCCATTTCCATTTCCGTTCATGAGTGGTTTCAAGATTGTCACTTTCCCAAGGTGACTTTTAATTTTGTCTACTTCCTAGATTATTTTGTCTTTGTAAGTAAATTTTAGATGTAGTACTTAATTCTTCATTTTAAGTCATGTACGTTCATCTTCTAACTACTGGAACAAGCCATAAAGTATAAATACATCTTTTATTTTAAAAAGTAATGATATTTTTTAGTTTGTAAAAAAAAGT
>CADCWO010000075.1 GCA_902806435.1 uncultured Synechococcales cyanobacterium
CTTCGCTGGAAATACTATGTGGTAAAGCAACACTGTGACGTTGTGACTTTTGTGGATGTACTCACTCATCCTTGCATTCTACGCCGCAGAGCAGCGGGGAATCGACCCTTAGAGATTGAATCCGGTTGTTTAGCAAACGCGGCAGAAACAACTTTAAGGCTAGAACCTTTGCTGAGCGAATGTTTCGACCTCTCTTTTCTGTAGAATTCAAGACATTCAAATTGTTAGCTCCTTTGATGAGTAGAGCTTTTAGGCGTTTTCGGGATTATACAGATGTTGGCATTCTTCTCTTGCCGTCAATAGCTCTGGACTGGATTTAGATTAAATTACCGTTTAGTTATGGTCTGAAACCGTTGATTTTTTGTTGAGCCAAAAGTCTAGAACTACGTAAAATCGTTTGATTAGTTGCTTTGTCCCCGTAATTAATCAAGTTTTAGCCATTCCATAGAAGCCTTGCTAGACAAGGGCTTCAGCGTTAGCGTTGTTTTTTCGCAATTGCTAAACAATACCCAACACGTTGAACATTGAATCGCTGAAACGATACCTGCCAATAAACGTTAACTAAATCCAGGCAGTGGATCGAATTCTTAGCTAACAATTGTCTGCTCGTCCCTGGTCATGAGCATGACCTCCGCACCCAATGGCTTTAAACTTTGTTCAGCAAAGCACTGAAGGAGAAAAAACAATGCCTCATATCAGCATTAAGCTTTATCCCGGCAGGTCGGAACAGCAGAAGGTTCGGCTTGCCGAGCAAATTGTGAAAGACGTTATTTCACTTCTGGAAAGCAGCGAAGACTCGATTTCGGTAGCGATCGAAGAAATCAACCCAGAGGATTGGGTAGAGAAAGTCTATAAACCAGAAATCTTGGACAACCCAGAGAAGCTCTACAAAAAGCCAGGCTATAACCCACTGGAATAGCAATAGACGGCTTCGACTTCTAATTCAAATAATGCATTGCTATTAGGGGTTGAGCCGAGATACGTGCAATTTTTTATCATATCAGACTCAAACTCATTGCAAACCTGGCTTTCAACAGTTGCTCAAGAACAAAGCTGTTCATCTTGAATAGCTGCGTGACAATCAGCTATTCAAGATGAACAGCTATAGTGCGACACGCCACCCGTGTTAAAAAACGCCTTAGGTCTTAGACGATAGTATTTATCTTCTACGTCTTGTGATTGCTCATCATATGGATAGCTAAGGACTTCTTGCAACTCTTTAACTAAAGTATAGTCACCCTGCATGGCTTGTTGGTAGGCAGGGGCAATCAACCACTCTCGCCATGTGTATTTTGGGTTCGTCTGTTTCATCTTTGTCGATATCTCAGCCAAATTGCCATCGTTAATGACGAGGTCGCGCCAGCTTTTTAGCCAAGATTGCCATTGTTCATCGAGTTGTGGTGAAGTTTTAACGTAGAAGCTTTTTTTCAATGCTGAGATATCATCTGGTATATGGGATAACTCGCGGAAGAAAATGGTGTAATCTACCTCTGAGTCAGTCATTAACTGCATTAATTTTTCAAATAGCTTTGGGTGATATTCAGTCAAGCCAAGTTTGTCCGCCCACATTTTTTGGATTTGTTTTTGCATGGCTTCTGGAAAGCCGCGGCCTACTTGGTCGAACTGTTCTAACGCTTCAGCATCTTCTGTAAGTAGCAGTCTCACTGCTTTCCAAAACATGTAATAATTTGCTTCTGCTGCAATGGGCTGATTGAAGAATGAAAAGTGCTCGCCGCCACCAGTCCAAGGTTGAAACCAAGGGTCAAATTTTTCACAAAATCCAAAGGGTCCATAGTCTAGGGTAAAGCCTCCAGCAGCGCAGTTGTCACTGTTAAAATTACCCTGGCAATAACCAACACGTAGCCAATTAGCCACCAGTGAAGTGAGACGCTGGCGAAATAGCTTAGCCAACTCAACTAATTGATCGGCAAAACCAAGGCTTTGATTAATGTCGCTTTTGTACTCTCGCTCAATTAAGTGCGACACTATCATGCTCAACTCTTCTAATGCTCTTGGATGAGCATTGCTGCGAGTGCGGCGGGCAAATAACTCTAGCTGACCAACGCGCAAAAAGGAGGGTGCAACGCGAGTTGAAATGGCCACAGGATTGTCCACCAAAACATCAGGGTCAATAGAGTAGGAGTCTTGAGAATACCAAGGCCGGGTAACAGTCTCAGATTTAGAAACATACAGTGTCAAAGAGCGCGATGTTGGCACACCTAACGCTTGCATATTGTCTTGCGCTAGAAACTCACGCACACTTGACCGGAGGACAGCGCGCCCGTCGGCACCCCGGCAATAAGGCGTTGGGCCACCCCCTTTCAATTGCATTTCCCAGCGCTGTCCATTGATGATTCCTTCAAATACAGATATTGCTCGACCATCGCCATAACCATTACCCGTACCAAATGGACATTGTTGGGTATATTCGGTGCCATAAATCGACAGGGCATAACCCGTCGCCCAGCCCACCTGACGCATCGGCTCATGGGCAGCAGAGAGATCACCAGAAAATACACGGCGAAATTTTTCATTAAGCACCAGTCCATCGCTCAACCCAAGTTCCTTAAAAAAAGTGCGGCTATGAGCTACATATTCTGGGTCTGCAAGCGGCGTGGGTGTCACAGGTACGAAATGACCAGAAAAAACCTGGCGGGCCCGGTGATCATCACCATCTCCAGTGGCATCAGGATCGGCATTTAAGGTATCCATCAGAGAATAATTCGCCAATTGCACAAACTCATCGAAGGTCGTTACACAAGGCTCAGCAGAGGGTTTAGATGGATATGACATTTTTGCTAGCGCCGATATTGTCGGGAAGGATTCATATTTAATTGAGGACTTTGCAGAGGCTAACATATTAAATGTGAAGCTTTCCAGACTAACCGACTTATTAGTGGGGGTGATTGAAGCAGACCACCTTGAATTCCTTGGGTACCACCGGAGGAATCTGCTCATCTGAGCTTCAGCGCTACAAATAACCGAATAGCTGCCTGCCCAGCAAACAGTCAATGCTTTCATTTCGGTCGCCGCAAACCCTATCCAGCAAAGCTTTGATGCCTATATGATAATTTTTTACATGTATCTCGGATCGATGCCATCAAGAACGTAGCGGCATTGGCTGCAACACTGACCCCCCGGTCTTCCGACGACAGGAGATGACCGCGGTCAAAACCGCTGTTCGTATAGTTAGCTGGTGTCACACGGTACCAACCAGAAGGCAAGGCGGGATCGGGACGAAAGTTATTTTGTCGTGGTGCATCCCCCAACCAGGCAGCATTCAGTTGCCAGCTGACCCAATTCGGCAGACCGCGCTCTCGGTTGTAAGACAGGGCGTACTCGGGCTTGAGCATCAGGTAGTTGCTGGCATTGGTACTCACTAGAGTGGCTTGGCTAGGGTTGCCGAGCAGCAGATGCACGCTGCCGTAGTTGCGGTCAGCCAGCGCTAGCACCCCAAAATAGACGATCAGCGCCAGCACCAGGGCACCCAAGAGTGTGTTGAGAGCTTTTCTACCTTGCCACAGCAGTCTGCTCATGCTGAGTGATACTCCTTCTTACGCTTCAGCCAAGACATCCCACTATAAGCGCTGAGGCGTGCCTTGCTGCAAAGAGTTGTACGGACGAGCGGCTTGGCGCGATCGCTAGCTGCCAGTGTTTCAAAACCCGTCTCACAATCAAAGTTTCAAAACGAAGCATCGGCGACGAGTTTTGAGACAAAACGTCAAGCTACTCTCACGGAGAGGCTTCGCGAGCCAGCCAGTGATCGCTGGTGAGACAGTCTTGCAGGTGGCTTGAATACAAGTGCTGCCCTGTTGGGCTTTGGTCTTACTTTGTTTCGATAGCCACCGGATACCGTTGGCGAACTCTGATCGAAATTACTCCAGGTACTCTAGAGCAAAGTACCAATGAGTTTTCAGGAGCTTCTACTATGTCCCTGGAGTACCAACCGATTCCGCCCGTTCCTGTCGAGACTGCCCGTATTGCCAAAGCTGCTTTTCCCAAAGGGAATCCCTATTTGACCTTGCGGGATGAACTCGGTCCGCTGTTTAGTGACCTCGATTTTGCCGGGTTGTTTTCCCATACAGGACAGCCAGCCGTTCCACCGTGGCAATTGGCGTTGATCACAGTCATGCAGTTCCGGGAGAATCTGTCCGACCGCCAAACTGCTGATGCTGTGCGCTCACGGATTGACTGGAAAT
>CADCWO010000076.1 GCA_902806435.1 uncultured Synechococcales cyanobacterium
GGGCTACACCACACCCCCCAACTCTTCCTTAAAGTAGTATACCTCTAAGCACTCCCAGCTTAAACGGGCAAATTATGTGAGATTTATCAACATGAGTTAGAAAACAAGGTGCTTAGAGAGCTGCCATATCGAGAAGATAATCACTACAGCGAATGCGCTCTTTTGAGGGGTCATAAGCTGCCCTGACTTGCTCCCAGCTAGGAGTACTCATGGCTAACAGTTGCCATTTCTGCCAGGGGGTTTGGTTGTGCAAGGAGCAGTGACGTCGCTGGCGATTGTAGTAGTCCTGCCACTGCTGCAGCTGCTGGGGTAGGTCTAGTGACTTCAAATTGACCAGGGAGTAGAACTCCTCGAGGTCTGTTTTCTGGGTGCGCTCGACCTTGCCGTTGAGATGAGGAGAGCGAGGTTTGATCGGACGGAACTTAATCGAGAGTTCACGCAAGCGGTTCTGGACAGCAAGGGCAAAGAATTCCTCACCCCGGTCGGTTTGCAGGCGCTGAATGGGAAAGGGAAAAGCACTGATCAACTGCTCAACAAACTCCAACGTACTTTTGGCCTGTTTGTTGGGGTAAAGCCTGACGGTTTTTAAGCGTGTACAGTCGTCGATAGCTGTGTACTGATAGAGCTGGGGAGCAATCTTGCATACATCCATTTGGACCCGCTCCCCCGGCGTGTCCTTCTGATAGCGTCTTCTACCCTTGCGAATTCGTCTGGTCGCTTTGAGCAGCTTGACTCCTGCCTGTTTGAGGACCTTGTGAATCGTGGCCGTGGACAAGGAGAAGTTGTACAGGCGAATCAGCTCACTCTGAATTCGTCTAGCTCCCAACTTGCGTTGGCGCAACTGCAGAATCCACTCGCGGTGTTGCTCGAGCACTTTGGGTGCTGGACAACGTTTTGGCCTGCGGCTGCGGTCGTGCAAACCAGCCACTCCTTGTGCTTGATAGCGCCGCCACCACTTGAGAAAGGTGGGATAGGAGATCCCACAGCGACGACAGACGAGTGAGGCATTGCCGGTCTTCTGATACAGCTGTACCCATTGCAGCCGAGCCTTCACTTTTCGTTCTTCTTCCATGCCTAGTCCCCTCGAAAATGAGAGAACTATACCTCAATCATGTTAATAAATCTCACATATCATCAGTCAAACGTTTCTCTCCCAATAGGGCAGATTCCTAAATTCTTGAATCAGGAAATCAATAAATACCTGAACACGCCGCGAATGCTTACGATGCAGTAAATACAATGCATAAAAGCAGTTCGTCCAGATTAAATTTAATCTGGACGAACTGCTCAATTTATAGTTGAACTTTAGTCGCTAGCAGTGTGACTAAATCAGCATGAGCTAACACCACATCGGGGTTGCGTTGAAACGCCGCATCATACTTCACAGCAAAGTCATTTCCAGCTTCATCAGGTGTGAGTAGAACCCGAACATCAGCAATGAGAGCAGCGATCGCCTCGGAGGTGATAGGCTCATCAGAGTGGATTAACTCATCAATTTGCACAATCAATTCTGAGAGGCGATGCAACCAGGCAAATTGATCGTGATTGAGCGCCAGTTGCAGCAATTCACCTTTAGAGACCTGCCCGCGCACCTGTTCGTAACGAATACGCTCTGTATCCAACAACAGTTTATGCAAATGCAATAACTTGATGCGTATATCGGTCAGCAGTTGATGTTGGGTAATGCGGTGTTGAAGCGTGTTAAGCATGAATATGTCCCATCCTTCCATTTTGGTAATCGTCGATCGCTTGCAGTATTTCGGCTTCAGTGTTCATCACAAAAGGACCATAGCGCACCACAGGTTCATTCAGCGGCACTCCAGCAATCAGCAGTAGATCGAGGGGTTGGGTGGCATCCGCAGGATTGGTGATCGCCACCTCCTCACCATCCGGTGCAAAAATCACCATTTGCCCATCCTCACCCCGTTCTTGCTCAGTACCAAACAAACCAGACCCATCGAGGACATAGGTAAAGGCGTTGTACTCTTTCGATACCGGTTGAACAATGCTTGCTCCCGGTTGTAGCGTGAAGTGCAGGTAGATAATCGGGGTGCGGGTTTCAATCACCGCTTTCGCCCCCAACGCTTCTCCCGCAATCACGCGCACTGTCACGGACCCATCTTTGGTGTGAGCCACCGGAATCTGCGCCGATGGAATTTCCTGATAGCGAGGAGCAATCATCTTGTCCCGCTGCGGCAAGTTGACCCAGAGTTGAATGCCGTGCAGTCGCCCACCCGTGCGGGTAAACTCAGCTTCTGGCATTTCGGAATGCACTACGCCTGCCCCAGCGGTCATCCACTGCACATCACCGGGATTGAGCAGTCCGGCATGACCGACCGAGTCCTTGTGTTCCAGCCGTCCATCCAGGACGTAGCTGACGGTTTCAAAGCCACGATGGGGATGATCCGGTGCGCCCTTTGCTTGACCGGACTTCAGATTCACGGGACCCAATTCATCGAGGAGGAGAAAGGGGTCAAACTCGGAAAAGCTACTCTTGGGAAAGGGACGACGCACCAGGAAGCCTGCTCCTTCCAGCGTTTCTACACTATTAATGATTCCAGCAACGGTTCGGAGTGTTTGAGTTTGAGTTGTCATACATTTGCCTCCAGGGAGACAGTTTATAAAACTTATCTCATATATGATTAGTCATATATTAACATAGAAGTATATAAATTCTATGGGTAGGGCTTGTCCTCCCTGTTCGTTCGGTAAACAGCCTATGTCTCTTGCCCATGTGATTCTGGGTCTGCTCCAACAACAGGAGCGGACAGGCTACGACCTCAAAACCGAGTGCTTTGACGATTGCATTTCCCATCTGTGGAAAGCAGATCAGGCACAGATTTATCGAACTTTAGACAAACTGGAGTCACATGGGTGGATTACCTGTACCGTCGAGATTCAGCACGATCGCCCCAATCGTAAGGTTTACCGGATTACCGAAGCAGGTGAAGCAGAGTTGACCCACTGGCTTCAGACGCATTATCCGTTGCCCGTGTTGCGAGAGCCGTTGCTGGTGCAACTCTATTTTTCGGCTCAGTTGCCTAACGAGGTGATCGTGTATCTGCTAGAGCAGGAACTGGAAGCACGGCAAGAAAAGCTAGCCCAGTGTGAGGCGATCGAGGCTCTATCTTTGAGTAATCCGACTGCATCGCGTGAACAAAAACTGCATCGACTGGTTTTGGACTTAGTGAAGCAACGGGAACAGACTTATTTAGATTGGTTGGAAAAGGCGATCGCAACAATCCGTAGCCAATCAATCTAAATTCCTTCTTCAGAAATTCAAGCATTGGCTACCCCTGTAGAAGTGGGGTATGCTCCAGTGCATCTCGATCCCAATGTCCTAAAATTGCCGCTGCTTCATAGGTGCTTTGAAAAAAAGCAAGAATCATCGCATCTGGGTCGCTAGCCTGCCTAACGGCTTCATAAGGCAGGACAAACTCTTGCA
The DNA here is from genome assembly GCA_902806435.1 of uncultured Synechococcales cyanobacterium. GTDB lineage: Bacteria > Cyanobacteriota > Cyanobacteriia > Thermosynechococcales > Thermosynechococcaceae > CADCWO01. Next base: position 3,446 of record CADCWO010000076.1, read on the forward strand.
TCTCTGAGCTGTAAAACGCTTCCCTGGGTGCGATCGAGTAATCCTGAAACCCTCCCGGCGCAGGGTAAGCATACGCATAAAAAACAGGGTCTACAACTGACCCACCCCCTGGCCAAAAGCCACAACTACTAACTTCGTGCGAGTAGGCTTCCCGTGTGACCCAATCTGCCATATTTGGGACTCCCCCTGGATGCTCTGGCGCACGACGACCAGAAAACCGAGTCACAGCGAGATCGAAACTTCCCCAGAAGAAATGCACCGGACTGGATTTACCAATAAACCGGGAACGGAACAGGTTCATGACCCGATCGACTTGCACGAGAATTCGCCAAAATCGTTGTGCATAGTCCAGATCGTAAGCGGCGTGTCGGTCGTCTTGGGCGAACGGGAGCGGTTCTGCTATTTCCTGCGGCATTGTCCAGATTCGGACTTCGATGCCCATTTCACTCAGTGCCGCCATGACAGTCTGGTAAAAATCTGCAACGGAGCGAGGAACCAGTGCAATTTGCTTAGTCATGCCATCACTGGTATCAATTTGTAATTGATGTTCGATAAAATCAAAACTGATTTGAAAGCTGCGAGTTTCGTAAGGGATTGAAGCGGTTGTTAGTCCACGCGGTGTTACATAAAAGGTAGACTGCCACCAGTGATTGAGTTTAGGCGCTAGTGCCAATCGAATTTTGCCAATGATTTGTGTCCATAGATGGAGAGTTGTGCAGGTATCCTGCCAGGCGGCAAGTGGCAAACTGGGC
>CADCWO010000077.1 GCA_902806435.1 uncultured Synechococcales cyanobacterium
GCGTGTTTGATTCCTAAGTTGCAACCGGGTGATGTCATTGTGATTGACAATGCCAGTTTCCATCACTCCCAGAGCATTGAAGAAATGGTAACCCAAGCCGGATGTAAGATTTGGTATCTGCCGCCCTATTCACCAGACTTGAATGAGATTGAGCATTGGTGGTTTGTGCTCAAGAATTGGATGCAGCAACGATGGGATGAATTTGATAGCTTCCGAGATTGTGTCGATGCCGCTTTCAAAAACTGTCCTAACGTGCATGCTTAGGGCTATATCTGTACTTGTTGTTTGAGACATGCCACCACTGATACCGGCGTTATTGATCAGTACATCCAATACTTCGGTTTTTTTGCCTATTTCGGCACGGGCGGCTTTTACCGATTCATTATCGCTGACATTCATTTGGATGGCTTCCAGATTGGTCAAGCTTTCGGCTTTGAGCTTTTCGATAGCTTGCAGACCATTCTCTAAATTACGGCTGCCCAAATAAATGTAATATCCCTTTTACAACAGTTGACGAGCGGTTTCGAAACCAATACTTTTATTGGCTCCTGTTATTAGTGCTTTTTTCATTTTTGTTAGTTTTCTCCTGAATTTTGCTTTGTCTCTTCAACTCCATCAGGACTTACGCGGGAGGTATTGTAGTGCGCCCTCTGTATAAGTCCTGACTATGCTCCAACCTGCAAAACGATTTTGCCGCGCGTGCGTCCGCTTTGGGAAAGTTGATGCGCCTTTTTCACGTCCGTGATCGGCAGAACCGTCTCGACGTGTGTTTTCAATTTGCCTGCTTCAATCAAACGGTTAATTTCGGCTAATTGCTGTGCGCTCGGCTGACAGAAGAGCCATGAGCCTTGGACACCGAACTCCTTTGCTTTCTCTTCGGCTTGAGGCTCTACCGCCGACACCAAAAAGCCACCTTTTTTCAGAGTTTGGAACGCTCGCTCGCAAGTGTCGCCGCCGATCGTATCGAAAACGACATCCACGTTTTTGACGACTTCCTCAAACGGTTGCGCTGTGTAATCCACGAATTCATCCGCGCCTAAATCACGGACGAATTGTTCGTTTTTGCCCGAAGCCGTGCCAATCACGAACGCGCCTTTCGCTTTGGCAAGCTGAACTGCCATCGAACCGACTCCGCCCGACGCTCCGGTGATCAAGATTCTTTGTCCGCTGCTTAGATTCGCCAAATCAAACATCGCCTGCCATGCAGTTAACGCGGCGATTGGAATCGATGCCGCATCTTCAAAATCGAGGCTGTCCGGTTTGGGCGCGATGGCGTCCGCTTTGGTAACCGCGTATTCGGCGTAACCACCTGAGAGGTTAGCAAGGGTTATCCCATAAACCGCATCGCCCTGCTTGAAACTTTCAACCTCAACGCCAACCTTTTCGACGGTTCCGGCGATGTCGCCGCCAAGAATGAGCGGAAGTTTGAAGCCGAACCTTTCGCCCCCCCCATCGCGGATTTTCCAGTCCGCCGGATTGACCGCCGCGACGTGAACTTTCACCAAAACCTCGTCTGCTTTCGGCTCTGGACGTTGGACATCGGTATAATCCAAAACGTTCTCATTGCCGTATTCGTTAATCACTACTGCTTTCATTTTTTCTCCTATCAAGTGGATATTTTAATCAAGTCGTTTCTCTATCGGCGCATCCGGTTCAACCGATAGCAATCCTGTGATCAAGCTCACCCACCCACCCTTGGAAGCCGGAGCGATGAACAAGCGGAGGCTGTATGCGGTCAGGTGCAGCGCCTGACAGGAACCTTCAATGGCTATTGCTATCCGCCCAAGAATGAACAACCTCATTGATTGTCGTTTTTCCGTTAATCTTCTTTGTTCCGTGTTCCTCAAAAACCAATGTCCCGTTGTTGAAGGCGCGCATCATCTCGCTGTATGACTCAACGGCGGCGGGGCTGTTTCCCATTTGCGCCAACATTGCAGGCCATTCGCTTGCAGGCACGACAACTGCTTGAACATCACGATTCAGGGCTTTGCCAAAACTGGCAGCGACTTGATTGGGACTCACAGCTTGAGGCCCATGGAGTTCCCAAACCTGTGTGCCTTGCCACTCTTGCATCAAGCCATCTGCGCACGCCTGTCCTATGTCAGCGGTGGCAACCATAGGCATAGCACGCTCCAATGGAGTGTAAAAAGACGGCAATATCCCCTTTTCCTGCGCCACACTCATAAGCGGCTGCCAGTTCTCCATAAACCCTGCGGCACGTACAAAGCCAACTGCAACCTCGGTTTGCAAACCTTTGAGGGCCTCTTCTAAAATGTGAGTTGTCAGAATGTTGCCGGTTCCTCGCGACAGATGCGAGCCAACAGAGGACAATGCCACCATTTTGGGCAATCGCGCCCGCCGCGTGGCTTCAACAATGGCTGAAGCGACCTGCCGGGCACGCGCGAACATATCATCCGAACTGTAATCAGGCGGGTTCAGAACATAAGCTCCCGCCATACCCTCAAAAGCGCGAGCCAAGGCATCAACATCGGCAACATCTTCGACAATGGCAACCTCAGCACCTCGCTCTTTCCAAGCGGCACCTTTACTTTCACTTCGCACGGCCACACGCACAGTTGCACGTTCCATGAGGGCGTTTGTCGTAGCCGCACCTGTCTGTCCCGTCGCTCCCAACACAACATATTTAGCCATTTTCAATTTCCTCTTCTTGACTAGAAACCGTCAAATTCCGAGAAGTATCGCCTATCGTGTGCTGAAGCGTAGAACTAATCAACGCTTCAATACTGTCTTTGGGAAGCTGCTAACATAACTTTGCACTCCCCCAACCATTAGCTACGCCCGTTTATTGATCAATAGCACTCATCATCCCTTTGCTATAGCGATCGCCGGAGGTGGCTCCGACGGGTGTCGCCTGATCGAGCCGCGCTAAATCCTCAGTACTTAGCTCAACCTCAGCAGCAGCGGCATTCTCTTCCAGATAAGCTCTTCGCTTTGTTCCAGGAATAGGCACAATGTCGTTCCCTTGGTGCAGCAACCAGGCTAAGGCAATCTGACTGGGGGTTGCATCCTTTTCCTGGGCGATCTGCTTGACGCGATCCACCAGCTTCAGGTTGAGGTTGAAATTTTCCCCCTGAAAGCGGGGATCAGTACGGCGGTAGTCGTCCTCAGCAAAGTCTTCAAAGCGCTTGATCTGACCCGTGAGAAAGCCGCGTCCAACGGGACTGTAGGGCACAAACCCAATCCCAAGTTCTCGCACTGCGGGTAAGATCTGGGCTTCCGGTCCCCGTTCCCAGAGTGAATACTCTGTCTGGAGCGCACTGATGGGATACACGGTATGGGCGCGGCGGATAGTATTCGGGCTTGCCTCCGATAGCCCCAGGTATCTGACTTTACCTTGCTGAACCAGCTCAGCCATTGCTCCAACCGTCTCTTCAATTGGGACTGCTGGATCAACCCGATGCTGGTAGAACAAGTCAATGTAGTCAGTGCCCAGGCGCTGGAGCGACGCATCACAGACTTGGCGAACGTGGTCAGGTTTGCTGTTCGCACCGCGCAGCTCGCCACTCTCGGAAATGTCAAAGCCAAACTTGGTGGCAATCACAACCCGATCGCGTTTGCCTTGGATGGCGCGACCGACAAGCTGCTCATTGGTGAACGGTCCGTAGATTTCTGCGGTATCGAATAACGTGATGCCAAGCTCAATGGCGCGGTGAATGACAGCGATTGACTCCTTCTGGTCACTATTGCCGTAGGCATAACTCATGCCCATGCAGCCGAGACCCAGCTCCGAGACTTGTAAGCCTTGAGTTCCAATTGTTCGGGTGTTCATAAATTCTCCTGAAATTGCAACTTTCATTCATCCTTTTATCCATTGGTCACACCAATTCCTTCAATGTTCTAGATAGGTGCCCGTTGAATACGGGTGATGTCTCGGAAAAGCAGGCGATCAATCACGGCTGACATTCCTGTGTTCTCTTTCGTATCTTCTCCGGGTTTTCTTTGCATAGTTTCATAGTAGAGATGAGAACTAGAAGCTTAAATACACAAATCTCTTAGATTCTTGCCTAATCCTCCAAGACAAAGCTTTATGAAGATAGCAATACTCTCTACGGTTTTGTTGCAAAAATTGGAGAAGTCGCAAAGGCTCCTGAGTTATCGTCCAGCTCAGGCAGTCACACCCAATACTTGAGCCATGAAGTTCAATTGGGCTTGCAGATCCCCCTTGCTGTGTCCCATCAGTTGTCCTTTCCTTAGCATGTTCATCGCCTCATATCCCCTGAGTGTTCTCCTTGCTGTGTTTCAGGACTTGAACCCCGTTCCTGGCTTGAACAAGCGTTGGAGAAGAAAACTGTCGGCTACGCCACTATCTCGCTCGACTTCGCCGCAAAATCTTGTTCCAAGCCCATTGACATGTTGTACAGCTCAGTGCGTTTGCTAATCTACTATCTTAAGCATGGGCAGATCCCTCAGATCTCTTAATCATTTTTCTCTGTGCAATACCTCTGCATAAAGATTCTCGCTATCATTTCACAGTCGCCCGGATCTGGTCACGAAACCATACATGTCCAGAATCACCACTGAGTCGAGGATGCCAGATCATTGTGTAGGGGAAGTCAGTAATCTCTTGAGGTGGTAATACCTGCCGAAAGTTTGCCAACTTTGAGAGTTCAAGGGCGAGACGCGTAGGGACGGTGAATATCAGGTCGGTATCCACAATATTGAGCGCGGTTGCCATGAAGTAGGGGGACTGGAGTACGATATTTCTGGCCTTCCCCAAATCAGCAAGTGGACGATCGATCATGGTTTGCTGCCCCTCTGCTGTGGCGACTACCGCATGCGGGCGGCGCAGGTATTCGTCCAAAGAAAACCGCTTACCTCTGAATTTACAATCCACACTTATGAGGCACACGAAGTGCTCGTGGTACAGCATTTCCACCTTCAATCCCTTGGGCGGTGTTGGCACACTGCCAACACCAAGCGCCACGTCGCAACGGCCCATCTCTACGTAACGATAACTGTCTTCTGTCCAGCCAATGACTTCAACACGAACGTCCGGAGCAAACTTGCGACATTGCCGTACGGTGCCGCTGACAATGACGCCGGCGGCATAATCGGTGCCTGTGACCCGGAAACGTTGTTGTGAGGTGGAAGGATCAAAGTCATTGCTCCCAATCACTGCGTTTAAGCTAGGCAGGAGAACTTCCAACTCTTGCAGCAAGCGATCGCCGCGCGGTGTCCGCTCATACCCTACGCCGCTACGGATGAGCAGGTCGTCACCGAGTGCTGCCCGCAGCCGACTTAGCACACGGCTCATCGCTGGCTGACTGAGCGAGGCTCGAGCGGCGGCGCGAGTGATATGTCTCTCTTCCAGGATGGCTTGTAAAGCCAGAAGTTGATTTAGGTCGATGCGCGAGAGGTTCGGGAACTGTTGAGTCATAGTTTCACACTATATCACTATCGATATAGTACATATCTTCAATATGCATTGGACACATTATGTTCTGCGTGTAATGATCGTCATAGTTTCATTCGCGTTTGTTCTCAACTGAGGATTCTATGCATTCATCAGTGACGATTCAAACTTCAGCACTGACAGTGGCTCAAAAACAGTCACTTGAAACGTTTTACCAAGCATTCAGCGATAAAAACCCCAGCCTTCTCGACGAAGCCGTGACCCCGGATTGGCAAGATATTCCTCTCGCGCCCGGTCAAGCTCCTGGTCCTGAGGGCATGAAGCCGCTGATGCCGATGTTTTTTACTGCATTCCCCGACTTGCAGATCATTATTGACGAGGTAATTGCACAACCCGATCGTGCTAGTGTGCGTGCTCGGATGGTTGCGACTCACCAAGGGGAAATCTTTGGCTTGCAGCCGACAAAAAAACCAGTTTCTATCGCATTGCATGAGTTTCATCACTTTGATCACGATCGCATTACGCACACCTGGCACTTAGAAGATTGGTTCGGAATGCTGCGTCAAATTGGTGCATGGCCGCCCGCTGTAATGCCCAGCTAGAAACTGACCGATTTATGCAACCAGCAAGCAGATATCAGAATCGGGAAAAGAATCATGCGAATTCGACCTAACTCTCTGGGATTCACTCTGCTGCTGGGTGCACTAGCTGCGTTACCGCCCTTAGCGATCGATATGGGGTTGCCCGCCCTTGATGCGCTTGGCACATTCTTTAATGCATCTTCTGCCGCCACAGGTTTGACCCTCAGTTTATTCATGGCCGGCTTTGCGATCGCGCAACTGGTCTTTGGCCCGTTTTCCGATCACTACGGACGCCGTCCAATTCTATTAATCGGTTGTGGGATCTTCGCACTCGCTAACATGATGTGTACGATCGCGCCCTCAATCAATGTACTCATTACCTGGCGCTTTATCGCAGGTGCAGGTGCAGGTGCTGCGGCAGTACTAGAGATGGCAATCGTTCGTGACCTATTTGATGGTTCCGCTGCACGGGCGCAGTTCTCTTACATTAATCTTGTAACGAGCATCGCGCCGATGATTGCACCCACAATTGGTGCAGGGGTTCTATTTATTGCGGATTGGCGATCAATCTATGGAGTGCTAGCGATTGGAGGTTTTGTACTCCTGATCACCATTGCACTTGGGTTTGGAGAATCAATTTCGCGTTGTGACAAGAATGCGTTCGCACCACGCCGCCTCGTGAACAACTATCTCCATGTGCTAGGAAATCGCATTTGTGTTGGCTACGCACTCGTTAATGGGTTGAGCTTTGGGTGTATGTTCGCTTACGTGGCTGGCTCACCACTTGTGTTGATTGATCTCCTGGGACTCTCAACCACCGTATACAGCTGGTTCTTTGCATCAACTGCCCTCGCCATTATGGCAGGTTCGTTTTTGAATGGGTACTTGAGTGTTCGCGGTATACCGCCGTCGCGCCTGCTCAAAGTTGGACTCACGCTTGCTGTTGCCTCAGCTATTGCACTTGTGCTGGTGTCAATGAGTGATAACGTTCGCGTCGCAACGCTTATGCCGCTTCTGGTTCTCAACACTTTCTGCTTCGGGTTGATTGCACCCAACGCGAAGTATGGAGCACTTCAGCCATTGCCGGAAGTTGCTGGAGTTGCTGCTGCTGTGTTGGGATTCACGCAGATGTTGCTAGGTGGCACACTTGCAAGTGGGTTCGTCGCCTTCCTCTACGACGGACGTACCGCGACTACCATGACTAGCATTATGACGCTTTTCGCTCTAGCCGCGATCGCTGCCTACGCTAATATCGTGCGACCTGCTGAGAAGCGTATCGCCCACGCCTGATTCAACCGCTGCCCGAACAGTTATAAGACTTGAACGAGTTTTTTACTCACTATAAACCAATTAACTCTAGAACATTACGAGGTTAATCATGGCAAAGACAGCAATTGTGACTGGAGGCTCTCGCGGAATTGGACGCGAAATTGCAAAGCGACTTGCAACAGATGGATTTTCTGTTGTTGTGAACTACTCGGCAAACGCTGCACAGGCTGATGAGGCTATCAGTACAATCCAGACTGCTGGCGGCAATGCGATCGCCGTCAAAGCCAACGTCTCCAAAGAGAACGAGGTAGAGCAGCTTTTCGAGCACACCATCGACACACTAGGACAGATCGATGTAGTCGTCCACAGCGCTGGGATCATGTCCTTATCGCCCATCATCGACAATGATGTGCAACTGTTCGACAGCATTATCGAGACAAACTTGCGCGGTACATTTCTCGTGTTGGCTCAAGCGGCAAAACGCATTACTGATGGTGGACGAATCATTGCGCTCTCCAGCAGCGTTATCGCCAGGTCGTTTCCAACCTACGGAGCCTACATTGCATCCAAAGCAGGAGTTGAAGGCTTGGTGCGAGTTCTTGCCAATGAGCTGCGCGGTCGCAACGTTACGGTGAATGCGGTAGCGCCAGGACCAGTCGCGACAGAACTCTTTCTTCAGGGCAAGACTCAAGAACAGATTACGCAGCTTAGCAAGCTTGCCCCAATGGAGCGGCTTGGAGAACCCCTCGACATTGCCCGTGTCGTTTCATTTCTAGCAGGACCAGACGGGGGCTGGGTCAATGCTCAAGTTCTTCGCGCTAACGGCGGATACGCTTAATTCAATTTCGGCATATTTCATCTTCAACACACAACAAAGGAAACGCACCATGAAAGCAGTCCGAATTCATCAATACGGCAGTATCGATAACGCAGTCCTCGAAGAGATTCCAGCCCCAAAGATTGGACTGGATGAAGTATTGGTTCAGGTAGAAGCAGCAAGCATCAACCCGCTTGATGTGAAATTGATCAGCGGCAATATGAAGGACTACTTTCCGCTAACGATGCCGTACACAATCGGTACGGATCTGTCTGGAACAGTCGTTGAAACGGGTCTATTGGCTGCTCGGTGGCAGAAGGGAGACCGCGTTATCGCTCGCCTGGAGCCTGGTTCGAGTTTGGATAAACATTGCGGCGGCGCATTCGCCGAATTCGTAGTAGTTCCAGCACAGCTTCTGACGACGGCTCCTACAAAGCTGGATTTAGCGACAAGCGCGGGTCTACCGACTGCCGCAGGAACGGCATGGCAAGCACTTTTCGAGAATGCCCATCTTAAGCCTGGGCAAACAATACTTGTACATGCCGGAGCTGGTGGTGTCGGCAGCTTCGCGGTACAACTTGCAAAATACATTGGTGCGCATGTGATCTCCACAGTGTCGGCTGCTAATGCAGATCTTGTCCGCAGTTTAGGACAGACCAGGTGATTGACTATCGTACAGAAGATTTTTCCGTTGCGCTTCGCGATGTGGATGTTGTGTTAGACACTGTCGGCGGCGAAACCCATTCCAAGTCATATCAGGTTCTCAAGCCAGGTGGATTCCTCATATCGCTTGTACAAATGCTGCTGGATCAAGAACGAGCCAAGGCGCATGGTGTTACCGCAACCTTTTTCGGTCATAGGTCGCACGCCCCACGTCTAGACCTGATTTCCGGACTCTGTGATGCAGGTGAGCTTCGCGTGATTGTCGATCGCACCCTCCATCTCAGTGACGTACATGCTAGTCTTGCTCACAGTGCTTCAGGGCATGCTCATGGCAAGATACTTCTACGTCCGGCTGCATAGCTTTCAGTAGTAGCCCGTAGCGATCGGGCATGAAATGTTTTTGGTGCAATATCTCAGCTTGAAGATGCTCGAGTAATGGAGTATGGATTATGCCGCGTAGATTTAGATATTTGATTTCCCTGTCGCCCTTGATCTTTTCGCTCATAGCGCTAGGTTCGCCCTTGCTCAGTCAAGCACAAAAACAGTTGCCCTATTGGACTGAAGCTGCACCCGCAACGGTCGCTCGGCAAGAGCTTTATCCAGAAGTTTTGAACAACAAAATTTATGTGGTCGGTGGTGTACTCAGCCCAGCCACCGGGTTCTCAGCACATTTTGAGTCTTATGATCCGTTCAATAATGCATGGACAGTCTTGAGACCGCTACCTGAAGCACGTCATCACATCACGCTGTCGGCAGTCAATGGCTTGCTCTATGGTGTGGGTGGTTTCACAGGCGGATTTCCAGACTGGCGGGCGCAGCCGACAATGTTCATCTACAATCCTATTTCTAATACTTGGACTGGAGGGACTGACCTGCCAGCGGCTCGTGCAGAGGGCGTATCCGCAGTGGTTGATGACAAGATATACCTGATTGGTGGGCGCGTTCGAGCCACTGACGAGGCTCGGTTGTTCAATGACCACATTGACAGTGTGCGAAACGAAGTATTTGATCCGACGACCGGGCACTGGTCAAACCGTGCCGATGCACCGACAGCGCGAAACAGTGCAGCGTCTGCTGTGATTGATAGCAAGATCTATGTGGTGGGGGGTCGCAATTTTATCAAGAATGCCGATGGCACGACGCAGCAGGTGAATGTACCAAATCTTGAGGTTTACGATCCGGAGCTTGATCGCTGGAAGACGCGATCGCCGATGCCTCAAGCCCAAGGGGGTCTGGCGGCAACCGCACTCAATGGCAAGCTTTACGTGTTTGGCGGCGAACAGTGGGTTCCAGAGCAGAAGGTTTTTGCCGAAAGTTGGGTATATGATCCGCAAACCGACGTTTGGGAGGCATTGCCACCCTTGCCAACCCCACGACATGGATTGGGAGCATCAGCAATTGGCAACCGCATCTTTGTGTTTGGTGGCGGAACCAAAACAGGCGGGAATGCAGCTACAACAATTCACGAAGTGCTGGTATTGCCCACTTAGAGAGAGGCTATGCACTCAGAAGGTTGTCGATGAAATTTTCGGAGGGGATGCTTAATCCACTTCTTCTCCAGGAGTCTTATATTCTCAACAAGTTTTTGCAACACAGACAAGCTAGCTTTAGGAGGTCATTGTAAATATGCATCGTCGTAAATTCTTGAGGATGGGAAGCATCAGCGTCGTCGTCAGTCTCGCTAGTGTCTTGGCCCATAGCGTCAAATCCCGCTCGCAGCAGCTATCAGGTGCTCTTGCCGAGCGATTCCAGCGCATGTCGCAAGAGGCCGAAGCCCGTGGTCTAGCCGAGCCGTTTAAGGGTATCACCACAAACGGCGACGTTGTCCCAGGTCTCTTCCCCATCCGCTCGACCGGAGTCTCCACTGCGCCTGTCCGCAGGTCTGCTGATGCTTTTCTCGCCACCTTGACCCCGGAGCAGCGCAGTAAGACGATATTTTCGGTTGACGACCCGGAATGGCGTAAGTGGATGAACCAGCACTTTTACATCCGTCAGGGCACGGCCTTCTATGAGATGACTGAGACCCAGCGCGAGGTGGCCTTCGACCTGTTGCGAACCTCGCTCAGCGCTAAGGGATTGGAGCAGTCGCGAGACATCATGCGGCTCAACCACACGCTGGGCGAGCTGAATAACAATAACTTCGACGAATACGGCGAGTGGCGCTACTGGATTACGGTGATGGGCACGCCTTCAAACACGGAGCCGTGGGGCTGGCAGCTCGACGGACACCATCTGACCGTCAACTACTTCGTGCTGGGCGATCAAGTGGTAATGACACCCACTTTCATGGGTTCCGAGCCAGTGACGGCTAACTCCGGCAGGCACAAAGGCACGACCGTGCTGCAAAACGAACAGAACAAGGGACTGGCGCTGATCAACGCGCTTAATGACGCGCAGCGTGAGAAGGCCATCATCGAGGTCTCCAAAACCCGCAACAATAACGTGGGCGAAGCGTTCCAGGATAATGTCGTTCTTGACTACGCAGGCATCCGCGCCGCAGAGTTCACAGCCGAACAGAAGGAGCAATTGCTTGATTTGATTGGCGAGTATGTGAGGAACATGCGCGACGGGCACGCGACGGTCAAGATGGACGAGGTGCGGCAACATCTGGACGAGACCCGGTTCGCTTGGATCGGCGGGACGGAGCTAAACAGCGTCTTCTATTACCGTATCCACAGCCCGGTGATCTTGATCGAGTTCGATCATCAGACGCCGATCGCTCTGCGGTATTTAGAACGTGGTCAGCCTACGCGCGAGCACATCCACACCGTGGTGCGGACACCAAATGGGAACGACTACGGTAAGGACCTCCTCCGGCAGCATTACCAGCAGCACCCACACCCGCATATGCACTGAATAATGTATGACATCTAGCTTATCCAACTGAGAGTAACCGCTCAATATCCTGAATAGGCGGCGCACCAAACAGGCGGGCATATTCCCGGCTGAATTGAGATGGACTTTCATAGCCGACCCGATCGGCAGCCGTAGTCGCATTGTAATTTTCCGCCAGCATGAGCTGACGGGCTTCTAGGAGTCGGATCTGCTTTTGATATTGCAACGGACTCATTGAGGTTACTTGTTTAAAGTGGTGATGGAAAGAGGAAGGCGACATGCTAGCCTGCTCAGCGAGATCGGCAACGCGCAGTGGTTTGGCAAAATCTACCTTGATGCTTTGAATGACTGCTGCGATCCGCTGCATGTTGCTCCCCGATGTCGCAATCTGACGAACTGCTTCACTTTGTTCGCCGATCAACAAGCGGTAGTAGATTTCGCGAATCATCATTGGAGCCAGAATTGGAATATCTTGAGGGGTATCTAATAGTCGGATCAATCGCAGCGCACAATCAAGCAATGATAGGTCGGCGGTGCTGACGAAAAAGCCTCGAACTGAAGTCTCTTTTTTATTCGCGATCGCAGTAGTTTGGAGAGCAATAATTTCACAGAGTTCGTGCGGGTCAAGATCCAGCTTGAATCCTAAAAAGGGGCGATCGGGGGTCGCCTCGATAATAAATCCGCTAATCGGCTGATCAACTGAAATGACCAGATATTGCGCCGCACCATACCGATAGACTTCCTCACCCAGCGCTGCGCCTTTCTTGCCCTGAACCACGATCGCCAGCATCGGGGTGCTGACTCCATGCAGCATTGTACCAGTCAAAGACTCACGGCTAAATCCCAGTGGCGCGATACTCGTTTGGTGAAAACCATCCCCCCTACCATCGGTGTGGCGGTTAATCAGGGCGGCTAGTTCTCGACATTGATCGACGATGAGTTCGTCTGTCATGGTTTTTGGAGCTTATCTTCTTTTGCAGATTGTAGAACATTTTTATGCAGTCCCAAGAGCACAATCTGGAGAATTAGGCAATAAACGGCGAGGTTTGTGTATTGAAAATTCATATCTACGAACATACGATGAACGCATTCCAATAACACAGCAGAAGGATAAGGTAATGACCAAAATCGCATTGGTAACGGGATCGAGCCGAGGACTGGGCAAAAGTACCGCTTTGAATCTGGCTAAAAAAGGGGTTGATGTCATCGTCACCTACCATCGCAATGCCGAGGAAGCGAAAAACGTCGTTGTAGAAATTGAACAGCTTGGCGCTAAAGCGGTAGCACTGCAACTCAATACTGCCGACACGAAAACCTTTGATAGTTTCGCCGCACAACTCCAGCAAGTACTCAAGAATAGTTGGCAAACCGAGCATTTTGATTTTCTCGTTAATAACGCCGGAACAGGTGTTTCCGCCTCTTTTGTCGAAACGACCGAGGAGGATTTTGACCATTTGATGAACATTCACCTTAAGGGCGTTTTCTTCCTCACCCAGAAACTACTGCCACTAATCAATGACGGTGGACGAATCGTGAATCTTTCGACTGGACTCACCCGGATTATCTTCCCTGGCTATGCCGCCTACGCGACTATGAAAGGGGCAATGGAGACTTTGACCAAGTACATGGCAAAAGAACTGGGAGCGCGGCGGATTGCAGTGAATATCGTTGCTCCGGGCGCGATCGAAACTGATTTCGGAGGTGGTACTGTCCGGGATAATGCTGAGGTGAATCAACACTTCGCCTCGCTCACAGCCCTGGGTCGAGTGGGTCTGCCGGATGATATTGGCGGTGCAACCGCATCACTACTCTCTGAAGATAATCGATGGGTGAATGCCCAAAGAATAGAAGTCTCTGGCGGTCAATCGATTTAATTAAAACTAACAGTGCAATGACAAAGAGAGATCATGCCAAACCCAGAATCAGCGATCGTCTTCGATAAAGAGCGTGCTTCAACCTACGACACAAGAATGGCCAAAATAGCGCCATTACGTGACGCACTTCATTTGTCAATTCGCCTGGTACTTTCTGAGCTTCCGGCTGACGCACGAATTCTTTGTGTGGGTGTTGGAACGGGGTTGGAATTAATTTATCTAGCTCAAGAATTTCCACAGTGGCAATTTACAGCCGTAGAGCCTGCGTCGGCAATGCTTGAAACTTGTCGTCAGAATGCTGATGCGTCTGGAGTTGAAGCACGTTGTACATGGCACGAGGGCTATCTGGATTCATTACCTGCATCAGCAGCGTTTGATGCGGCAACGTGCCTTTTGGTTTCTCACTTCTTTATGCAGCCTGAGGAGAGACGCAAATTTTTCAGTTAAATTGCTTCGCGACTTTGCCCACAGGGATATTTGGTGAGCGCAGATTTAGCTGGCGATATGTCTACTTCAGCCTATTCAGGTAAGGGACGCCCAAGTCCTGCGCGTAGCTCATGCCTTTAAGTCCGGCTTCGGGAGCCAACATGACCACAGCCGCGACGGCGATGTCGTCACCGAGACCCAAGCAAGGCTGATCGAGATCGATGGCAACGGCTGCGGCAGTTCCCACTTCCTGAGCGACTTCGCCTGCCGCTTGCAGGTTCCGACCGCCGACGAGCACTGGAATGTCGGGATGCCGCTCGCGAAACCACCTGACCGCGGTGCGCCCCACGACGCCCGATCCCCCAGCGAAAAGTACCGGTGCTGTCGTTATCAAGTTAGAAGCGCGCTCTTGGTCAGAAACAATGGTTGGTTCTCTGGTTTTCATAAGGCAATGAATAAGTGAATGAAAGAGACAAGCGAGCGGGCCTTGGCTTGCTGTTGACGTTTGACCTGTTGACGGCGATCGCTTGCTAAGCAGGTTGTACTTCTGGTGCAAGCTGCCTTGGCTTCTCGTCTGCTCTAACTTGAGTGTAATGAGTGCCAACGCTCAACTTCTTTCAGATTCTTACAAGGCTTTGTCAGATTCTTATGGGGTTAGCGCACCTGCTTTGGTGTCATGCCAGTGATGCGCTTAAACTGTTGCGTCAAATGGCTTTGATTGGAGAAGCCGACTTGTAGAGCAATGTCCGCGATCGCCAAGTCCGTTTTCGACAGCATCACTTTTGCCTGTTCCACCCGCTGTTGAATCACATACTGATGCGGCGAGATTTTCATTGCTTGTTTAAACAAATTGGCAAAGTAAGTGGGGCTGATATT
>CADCWO010000078.1:0-329 GCA_902806435.1 uncultured Synechococcales cyanobacterium
ATTCGTCACCCAGCCGGCTGCCAAGTTGATGAAAGCCTATGAGCAAGTAGCAGTAGGGGGTTGGTGGGCAAAATCAGGCATTGATGCGCGAAGCTTGCGCGCCGCCTTGCGGCGTTCGCTTCCTAACCTGCAACCCGGAGAAGAACCTGACATCAAGCTGTGGGGTAGCTTTAAGCCGGACAATCCTCGTGTGGATGTAGCCAAAAGCAAGCGCCAGGGCAAGACACAGTTCATCAAGTATGAGCATCCCTTAGCGGAGGAACGTCAACTCTTCTTGTTTGAGGTTCCAGACGATCTCGCAAAACGAATCTATGATACCAATTCAAATA
>CADCWO010000078.1:339-66509 GCA_902806435.1 uncultured Synechococcales cyanobacterium
AGAAGGAGCCAAAAAGACGCTCAGTAGCTTGAGCCAGGGTGAAATTACCATTGGCCTTTCTGGAGTCAACGGCGGCTACTTTGCTAAGGATCACGATGGAAACCCCTTGAATCTACGCGGCCTTCATCCTGAGCTGATGGTATTCGCTACCCCAGGCCGTGAGTTCCGCTTTGCCTTTGACCACGACATGAAGGCATCAACCATCTTCAACGTACGCCGGGACCTGGTTCGGACTGGGGAGCTGCTGGAACTAGAAGGTTGTAGGGTACAGGTGGTGCCGTGGCAGGTAGATAAGGGACTGGATGATTTGATTGTGAATCAAGGGCCTGTTGCCTATGCCAAAGCTCAGGCCAATTCACTTCCACTAGCCTATGAAATACAAAAGCACTACAGGGGCGAGTACACCCGCTTATCCAAACAAGTCAAAAAGAATCACCCTGCCTTAGCTGGTGAAGCACTTGATGCCCAGGTCTACAGGCTGGCTGTAGAGAAAGGAGATGTTCGGGATGGAGCCAGGGTGATCGCCCAAAGTGATCAGGCTCGCTCATCACGAACTGGAATGCCCCAACAAGAGGCAGAGGCACAAATGTTGACATATATTCAGCACATTGAACAGCAGATTCACCAGTCTAAGGAGGCGACAGTAGAGCCGCTTGGCAAAACCAGCGTACATGTCCTTGCTGAGGTTAGTAGCCAGGATGTTGAGCAACAGCAAGCGGTCGCAGCTCTGAGCCAGAGACTACAGCAGCTAACACCTAAGCTGGAAAAGTTGAGTCATTCAGCTACCCATGAAGCTTGGGAAGCGCTCCAGGATGAGGTTGCTACTTTCACTGAGCAACTGTCAGCCCAGCGGGTGGTTGAGGAGCAACAGCAACCCCCTGCTCCACAGCCAGCTAAGTTCTCCTCTCAGCAGCTTTGGCAGCAGTATAGCCAGAGGGTTCCTGCCGCTGGTAGTTTCACAACAGCGCTCGCAGTTGCACGATTGAGTTGGAAGGAGGGAGTGCCAGAGGCAGAAATCCGGCAGATTCTGCAAGCCAGCCCCCACCTGCAAGAGTTTGGAGAAAAAGGGCGCAGAGACTTGGTAGAATTGCCCTTAGCAAAGGTGAAGCGGGAGGTGGCACTATCTCAGCAGCCCCCGCAGCAGGCTAGGCAACAGGGACGTCCTAGAAGAGGCCAAGATCTAGGACCACAGTTATAACTGACAGGACTTACGCAAGGGACATTTGAACGGATGGGTGTTTGAGTTGCTCAATCAAGTAATTCGACAACATCCCATGCTTGGTCTGGTAAATCGTTTTGCCGGTTTGATAAGAGATCGTTTTGAGGCGACTCCAAACGAGCAAGGCACAGGCAATATGGTTGCGTTGAATCCGTGCTTTGCGGCACTGACAAGCTTCGGCTCCCGTAAGCTGCTTCAGTTCGCGGTGAAACTCCTCGATCTTCCAACGGATACCATACACATCTTGTACAGCACTAGTGGAAGCTTGAGATAAGTCGTTGGTGGCAACAAACTCCGTCCTGCTGGTAGAAACAATGACCCGGAAGAGTTTCACCTTCTTGTCTTTGGGAAAGCCACGAATTTTGATGAGTTTGCCTTGTTGCAACTGTGCGTCATGCCAAACCAGTTCACTCACCCGTACATACGGTGTACTCCCGCCGCTATCATCCACGCGTCGATTGGTTTTGAGTGGGCAGTAATACAGCTTCTCTAGCTGGTCAATCTCTGCCATCAGCTTCTGGGTGGCATACCAGCTATCCATCAGAACCGTGCTCAAGGGCAACTGCTTGCTGTAAACCACACCTTTGAGCATGTCACTGACGTGGTCTAACTTGCTCTGCCCATCGCCATCAGGGTCATACAGGCGGTAATCAATTACCCAGAACTGTCCGGTTTCACCATTGACGTACACACAGCTGACTAGTCCAATGCCTCGAAGCACGCGATGTTCATTGCCACTATATTGCCGCCTCGTTAGCTCAATCGAGGTCGAATGCCGCTTATCTAAAACGGTATCATCGAACAAAAGATAAGCGTTTGCGGAGGGGCACAGCAGGGATTTGACGTTGTCCCACAACAAACGGGGGGTCAATTTCTCGCCGCACAGATAGCGGTTGATGTGGTCATGAGTGATCCCCTCCAGATGGTCAGCCAAGTTCGTTACGGTGTAGTTGATAGGACTGCTCAGCAGATACTGGCAGTAGTCTAGTTTGGTAAACCTCATTGCTTCAGTCTAAAGCTGCTTCCGCGTAAGTCCTGTCTGACATTTGAACTTCTCCTCTGTTCAAGTGGATACTTTAACGGAGCGGTCTCTCTACCGGCGCATTCTTCTCCTCAGCGTGGCTGGCGAACGCCCGGCATCATCCGCCGCCCCAAGCCTTTGATGTACATGGCGGGCAGCGTGTCGGCGGTTGGTGCATGCCGTTGTTGGGCGTGCCGTTGTACAAACCGGCCTTCACACTACCAGCACTCGACTGTTCAGAACATCGTGTTATCGTTAGCCGACGCTTCCGGGATGGTCTGAAGCACGTCCCAATGCTCGACTATCTTACCTTTATCATCCAGGCGGAAGATGTCGATGCCTGCCCAGTCGTTGTCGCCCGGCCATTGCTGGTAGCAATGCAAGACTACATAATCGCCTTCAGCGAAGACGCGCTTAAACTGGACGCACTTGCCCGGATATTCTTTCGCCATCCTCTCGAAATATTCGATGAAAGCCTGCTTCCCGTCGGCCACCGCTGGGTTGTGCTGGATGTACACATCGCCGACATATTTCTCGATGGCTTCTGCGGGCTGACACTGATTGAACATCAGGTCATAAAATGCCGTGACCGTCTGTTTGTTTTGCTCAAGTTTATCCGTCATCCGTTCTACACCTCACATTATTCAAAACGCTCAACGGCTCAAATCAGCCTTGGCAAAGAAACTTGAACGCAGCACTAGCGGCTTGAGACCGTCTGCTGCATTGTCAGCTGGCCGCTCTGGACACAGCACCTATTTAGATTGACGTGAGGACGAGAACTGCTCGCGGAGCTGCGTAGAATGGTTCGCTGCGTTCCAGGTACCGCTGGTAGAAAGGCAGTTGCAGGTCCAGGCCGAGAGGTGAACTGAACGCCGTTGTCAGTCAACACGATGTGGATCTTGTACGGCACTACCTTAATCAAGTGCTCTAGAAATGCAGCCGCAACAGGCTTAGTCGCTTGGGGATGAATCTCGGTGTAAGCAAACTTGGAGGTCCGGTCAATGGCAACGAACAAGTAAAACTTACCCTCTTCACAACGTACTTCGCTGATATCGATGTGAAAGTAACCAATCTCGTATTGCTTGAACTTCGCTTTAACCCTCTGCTGCTGGAGCTTGGGCAGTCGAGAGATGCCGTGTCGTTGTAGGCAACGATGAAGATTGGAACGACTCAGGTGAGGAATCATCGGTTGCAGCGCATAGAGTACGTCGTCTAGAGGCAGCAACGTCTTCATCCGAAAGGCAACAATCAGAGCTTCCTCTAGCTCAGACAGGATGCTTGTGCGTTGTCTCGGCCCCATTGGAGCATCCTTAACCCCCTCTCGATGCTTCCACTTGAGGACCGTTTTGAAGTTGATGTGATAGCGTTTGGCTAATTCAGCAACTGACGCCTCAGTGTTTTGTATTTCTGCTCGGATAGTGTGCGTTGTCTTGGCGCATTGGTGGAGAACCTGTCCCATAGCTCACCTCGTTCGAGTTCTTCATATCTTACTCCATGACTTACTGGGACTATACACCTAGTCCTAATACCTTAGAAGGCGGGGCTATTAGTTTTTAAGGACAATTTGATAATTGATTATGACAGCTCTCCGGTCAGGCCTCAACGAAATGGCCTGACTGGTCAAGAGTAATTTGGCAAACTACTAGTTAAGAATTTGAGCTAAACTCTGCAACAATCGTTGGTTATCTGATTGAGAGCGCACAGCAACCCGAAAGTAGCGATCGCCTAATTCTGTAAAACTCAAGCAGTCTCGGATCAGGATTTGGCTGGATTTTAGTAAGTCTGCTTGTAGCTGGGAGCTAGGTAATTGGGACTGCACCAGCAAAAAATTAGCTGCTCCCCAGTAGGGCCGTAAACTGGGCATCTTCTGGAGACCCTGGAAAAGCTGGAGCCGGGCGGGCTTTAACCAATCCCAAGTTTGTTGCTGGAAGGGACGATCGCCCAAAACGGCCTCAGCAGCGGCAACGGCCAAGGTATTTACCGGCCAGGGGTCACGCCACTCTTGCCACCGTCGCAAGCGCTCTGGATGGGCGATCGCGTAGCCGAGTCGTAAGCCCGGTAAGCTATAGAATTTGGTCAGCGATCGCAAAATCACTAAATTGGGATAATCCTGCACCAGCGGCAACAAGCTTTGTTCTTGGTCTGGGGATAGAAAATCCATAAAAGCTTCATCAACCACCACCAAGCCAAACTGGTTCAGGTAGGGCAAAAGCGTTTCGGGTGAAAATATTTGCCCTGTTGGATTGTGCGGATTATTCAGGATCAATCCTGAAGTATGAGTAGCTGTTCGTGCCACAGGATGGCTTAGGACCTGCTCTAAGCTAATTCCTTTGGACACTAGCCCTTCGGTAGTGGATTGGGCTAGTTTGACCAGATCCAAGGGCCATGGCTGGACTCGCGCTCCAAATGCCTGCAAAGCCCGCCAGTAGTCCCCAAACGCGGGAGTGATTAAAACACTAGATTCTAGGGCTGCCAACTCACGACCAGCCCAGGTTAGAAGTTCCGCCGAACCATTTCCCGGCAAAATCCACTCTGGGTCAAGGTGATGAAACTCACCCAAAGCTGCTTTGAGCGATCGGTATTGCGGATCGGGATATGCCCGTAGGTGCTCTAGGTGTGCTTGAATTGCCGCGATCGCACTTTTGGGAGGCCCTAAAGGATTAATACTGGCAGAAAAATCTAAAATTTGCTCCGGAGGGCAACCTGCAAGGGTTGCAGCCCAAGCTAAATTGCCCCCATGCAGTGGTCTGGCCAAAACCTAGGGCCGTCCTTATACCATTACTTCTTTTTACCTTTTGCGGGGGGTGCAACCTTCTCCTTAAACAACTTACCAGCAGAAAAAGCGGGTACTTTTGTTGCTGGGATATCCATTTTGTTACCTGTTTTTGGATTGCGCCCTTCACGGGCTTTGCGCTGCCGGGGCTCAAATGAACCAAAGCCGACCAATGTAACTTTATCGCCCTTAGAGACGGCTTGCACAATTGTGTCGATAGTGGCAGTAATCACTGCATCGGCTTGCTTCTTAGTGACGCTAGCCTTGCCTGCAACTGCATCAACTAATTCTCCTTTGTTCATGGATTTGCTCCTAGTGAGTTTGGATGCCCGTTATGGTGAATTGAAACGACTTGACAGTCCGAAAGCCCAACCGTTAGAAAACGGCGCCAAACCTGAGTTGAGCTTACTTAACAGTGTTTCAACACTCCTTAGAACCTTGAATTCTCGATCATCTGAGGGCAATTTTAGCCTGAAGTAGCTGAAAGCCCCACAGGATCGAATCTTCAATGCTTTATTCTAAATTGAGCTGATCCAATATAGATCGTTGAAACCTTTAAGATATATGGATTTCAGAGTTCTTTATGCAGTTGCTATCAAAAGTTCAGTGTTATTACCTAATAAATTCCGTGATTTTAGGAGATTTTCTGCATCTAGTGCCCAATTTTGAGGATTATCAACGATGTACCGTCGGATGTTGTTTCACGACTGTTCATCACGCACGATAGATATGTTAATGGTAATTTCGCTGCCACAGAGGCTGTCCTGAAGTGATAACAGGTGGTTCACATGTCTGGCAGGTTGGATTTGAAAATACATACAGTATCCCTCATCAACAGGGGAGTCGCCTTAGAGAGGGCAACGGGTGTGCGCCGATTGATTGAATACCCGTTATCCAGCCTAGGGGCGCTGCTTGCTGTGCCTTGAGTAGGTAAATTCCCATGAGTTAACGTATTTTCAATGGAAGGTGCCTATCATGTCTAACGTTGAAATTTGGCAAACACTCTTAATTTTGGGTAAAGCTTATCCTGTCCCTACGATGACCATTTTCATGGATGTGGTTAGGGATAAACTATAAATGGAAGAGAACCGTGTGGTTAGATTCTGCCACGCATCCTGAACAAATTTCCCTGCATCATTCGACTGTATAATGCGGTTCACAACCTTTCCAAATAAACATTAACGGTCGCGCGTGCAGAAATTTTTCAATAGGCTCCTGCCTAAGAGTAATTCTATCCTTTGAGGCATGTAGAGTAACGATGATGTTTTTCAGGGCCAGACTTCACTACCGACTGCTCACCTGGGATTAATATCCAGAGTAGCAAAAACTATTTAACGCTTTGGCTGTAGAAGCTTCTGAGCTTCTGGACTGAGGTTGTATCGATAACCATAGTTTGCCTGATCAGAATCATTCATAATGTGGGGTGTGACAAGTACAACCAATTCTCGTCGCTCCCTACTTTTTGTGTCTCGTCGGAATAGCCTGCCGAGTAGAGGAATATCACCAAGAATCGGTACTTTGGTAACATCCGCTCGGTCTTCATCTTGAATGATGCCTGTCATGATCAGGGTTTGTCCATCCCGTAATCGCATCCGACCGGTCTCTAAGCGACGCTGTTGTAATAACGTACCTACTTCCCCTGCCACTTCAAATTGTCCGCTAGGAGCACTTACCTCAGGCGAGATTTTCATGGTCAAAAATCCATTGTCATCAATTTGCTCGACAGTCACATTGAGGATGACCCCTGAAGGCCTGATGATCGGCGTTTCTGTTATTGTTGGTAGTGCTCCAGTCGCACCAACAGCACTTGTCTCTCTTTTAACACCTGAAAATATTTCTTGAGTCAGATTGACTTGAGATGAACTACCCTCTTGGACCATTAGAGTAGGACTTGTAAGAATTTTGGCTGATCGATCTCGAATAGAGTTAGTTAAGTTGAGCAGGAAGTTATTACCTAAAACCGATCCAATTTGAAAAACACCATTGATAAATCCAGACGCAATTGTGTTAGTTGAATTGAAATTAATGTCAGCATTGGCATTACGTTCTTTTAACAGATCGACATCCAGGATTTTGACAGCGATCGCTGCTTGTCTGCGGCGAGCGTCCATTTGCATAAGTAAGGAAGTACCAATTTCAACCACACGGGGCGAACCGATAAGCGTAATTGTATTGGCCCTCGCATCAGCAACAACCTCTAAACCCCTTAAAAGGGAAGAACTTGCTCCTTGTGCACCATCATTATTAGTACCATTTGCTCCTTGTCCACCCCCACTTTCTTCACCACCTGCACTTACCTCACCATCCCCATTTGCTCCTTGTCCACCCCCACTTTCTTTACCACCCGCATTTGCTCCATAAGACTGTAGTATTTCCTTGGCTCCAAAGCTGCGGATTACATCTGTTGTTTTAGTGCCCCGATTAAGGGCAGTTACTGCAAGTGATGATGATTCTCCTGTTGCTGAGAATGTACCTCCCTCCTCACTAATTTCTGCTGATCCAGAGGCCCCGCTAGCTGAACCACCAGTTTGAGCAGTGGAGGTAGTTGTGTCAATGATGGTTGTTTTGGCAGTAGCTTTAATTTGGTTCAGCCGAAAGGTTCGTACAACTCGGTTTTGAGCTGCACCTGGCAGACTCCTCCCGACAAAGATAGTTTTACCCACTCGATTTGCTTGCAGACCAGTGACTTGAAGCACGTAGTTAAACACATCTTGAACTGGTTCATCCTCGATATCCAGTGAGATTGTGTCTACCTGTCCTGCTGGTTCTGGGGGCTTGGCCTCCTCAGATGTAGTTACTGACTCTGTATCGCCGTTCTCGGGATCCTCCGATGTTGTTTTAGTTTGTGACGGTATTGCTGGTTTTGCAGGCGTACTACCAGCCGGGATGTAAATTAAATTAACTCCAGCGGCCCGGGCAAGTAGGGTTAGCACTTCTTGAACCGGGGCTTCGCGCAATAGTAGCTTAGGAATGCGCTCCGAGGTGCCCAGATCAACTGTGTCGGGCTTTAGTTCAAGAGGGGCAACGGAAATATCCCCTACAGGTGGGGCAACGGCACGTGGTAGTAGAGGTGGTACTAGGTTAGGAGTTGGTTTAGGGCTGGATGTCTGGGACCTTGCAGGTGTTTGGGTTTGAGCAACAGTAGTCCGATCAAAGTTAAGAGTGACACCAGGGCCACTGCGACGCACCCGCCCAGTAGGGGCTGTAATGCTCCCATTGACAACAGCTCGCACGGTATTAGCCTCAATCTGACTCACTACAACTGAAGCAATGCCAGGGGCCGGATTGTTCTGCCGCCAGGATTTACTACCGGGCAAGCGGAGCTGGCTATTTGTGATGTCAGCAACGGTGCTTTTGCCGCGACTGACGGTAAAGACTGGGGGACGGTTACCTTGGGTGTTGAGGGTTAATTCAATGCCCTTAGCAGTAGGTTTTAGTTGAATAGCTGTTACTTGTGTTGGAGCCGCCCAACCCGGTTGAGCAAGCAAGGTTAAAGCCGTTGCTGCAATTGGTATGCCACTGAATCTGTAATACATCATTCCCCCACTCCCAGCCATGATCGCTGTACGTTAATTGAGCTTTGATCGAAGAAAAATCACTGAACTGCTACTAACTCCTACTTGGGTGGTGGAGTTGCGGCTTTTGCCGCTGCGGCAGCTTCTTCTGGCGTTAAAGGCACATACGCATGCAACTTAAACGAAGAACGAACCAGCTCTTGAGGTTGGCTGCCTGGAACTACTGCTTGACCTGCGGCAGCATCTTTTAAGGTTGCGGAAAAGTCTTTGATTACCAATAATGTTTGCAGCCGTTCCATGTTGCGGATGATCGTTAGGGTTTCACTAAACGAGCCATCAAAGACAACGGTGGTCACTTGTCGCTTCAGTTTGCTATTCAGTTCTGGACCCAAAGAGCCATCGCTGATCGGTCCGGAAGCGGCAAAATCCGGTGTAAAGGTAACGAGCTGGGCATCACTTTGAACAATCAAGCGATTCAGATCGAGTAAGAGGGTGTCTAAGGTTCTCTGAGTAGAGAATAAAGAGCGTACGTCAGCGTTGAGGGCTTTTGCCCGGTCTACACTTGCTTTTATTTCGTTAATCTTCCTAACGGTTTGCTGCTTTTGGGTTAGATCTGTCTCTTTTTGTTCAACGCTGGCTTTCAGTTCTTGCTGGCGGGCATAAGCGGGTGCCAAAATTTTCATGCCAAAGTAAATCGCTCCCCCTAGCCCCACCACTGCAATTAATACCCCACTTACGGCGGGCGTCAGCGTTAGGCCGAACAATGTGGGATACGATTTTTCCTCAAACTGCTGCTCAGCAGTATATTCGCCACTGAAAGTCATGGCTTGAGTACTCCTTTTTCTTTCAGGGATTGAATCCGAGTTACTAACCCAGTGGCACCTTTACGGTTTAGCTCTAGCAGTAGTTCGGAGGCAGAAATATCGCTGATATCGCTTTGGAGCTGGTAGGTTGCTAAGGGCCGTGTGGCTTGGGTACTTTCTTCAAGTTGAGCTTGAGTAAGTTTTGTGGCCTCACCCTCGAGGAGGGGGGAGTTTTGCAATGCTAATACAAAGTCATTAATGTCGCCGAAAGAAAGCGCTTTGCCTTGAATCGTCAACCCGGCTGCAGGGGCAGCAGCTGGCGCGCTTCCTCCTGGTGCAGGCGACGGGCTAGGAGAGGGGGATGGCGCTGGGCTACCGGATGGTGCAGGTGCAGCCTGTTGAATACTGGTAATCTGGAGCCCTCTCGGGACGCGATCTCGGATATCTTGTAACATCGCTGACCAGGGTTTAACCTGGTTAAATACACTGGCTAAAGCACTGGTTTCAGCCTTCACTTGCTTTTCTTGCCCGATCAGGCTTTCTGCCTGGCCAAAGTCTGGAGCCAAGGCACTTAACTGCTGCTCAAGCTCTTGCTCTCGTGCTGCCAATCGTTGATTGAGGAAGGTTAATACCATTAAGGCCGCTAAGGTCAAGCCTAGAAAGCCACCACCCACTGCGGCTCCTAAAACTAAAGGTCCTTGGCTGAAACCGCCAAACATCGAGGATCGTGTTGTGTCTTGCCGATAGCCAGGCCGATCTTTAAGCAGATTAACGTCAACTGAGTACATCTGGTTAAGCCTCTCGTAATCCTAAACCCATGACTACCCCTAAACCCGGTCGTTGCACTTGCGGAATTTCTGCGCTCACTTCCAGTGCTAGTGCCTCTATCGGATCGATTTGGGTTGTGGTCAAACTCAATCGCTGGCTAAAAAACTCATCGAGTTGACCAATTCCCGCCCCCGGCCCCGCCAGAAATACCTGGGAAACTTCCATTCCTTCACCCTGGTTGAGATAGAAGTCAATGGAGCGGCGCAACTCATCCGCCAACTCACCGAGAATCCGCAAGATTGCTGTAGCACCAGGATTAACACTTCTAGTGGTATCACCGATCGCCAGCGGTACAGTTATCTGATGCAGTAGTTCAACTCCAGCCATTGTGCCTGGAAGATTCATTGCCCGGCTGACAGCACTTTGGATTTGAAAAGTACCAATCGGTACACGGCGCGTAAATTGGGGAATACCATCCATCACGATGCTGATTTCAGTGCTATCAAACTCGATATCAGCGATCGCCACCACTTCTTGGGGCGAAAATTGCAGCAACTGTTCCCGGATCGTCCGAATCAGGGCAAAACTACTCACCTCCAGAATGCTCAGGGTCAGCCCTGCCAGGCGAAACGTCTCCAGGTAAGAGTCTGTTACTTCTCTAGGGGTAGCCACCAGTAGGATATTCAGCCGCTCAATCCCATCCTCGTCAACGAATGTACTGAGCCTCTGGAAGTCAACATCCGCCTCTTCTCGCGGGAACGGCAAGTAAAGGCCTGCTTCCTGATTCACATGGTCCCATAATTCCCGGTCATCCATTTCAGCCGGCACTGGGGGTAGCAAGCGCACAATTGCTTCCCCGAGGGGAACTGCACTTGCGGCCTGCTTCGCTTTAATTTTCTTTTCTTCTAAACCGGAGCGAATCAACTCAGCCATTGCCGCTGGGTCAACCACTCGTCCTTCCTGAAATATACCTTCGGGAACTGAGATCGAAGTTAGTGCCTCTAGCTTCAAGGCTTGGTTCTGCTTCCGGAGCTGAACAATGTTAATTCGTTCTGGGGTTAACTCGATACCTACTCCCTTGGCACCTTGCGAAAAGAAGTTTTTCAGTGAGGCGACCACAGCATTATTCCACAAGTAAAAGATATGATTGGGACCAAAGACAACCAGCTTGATACCCGGAGCGTACCCACCTTACCTTCTATTGCCTTCACTCCTTTTTATGCAGAATTTATAGACTTGTGCTTAGCTAACTCATTTGCAGTAACAATATTCCCGTGTTCAATTCAAACTCATGATCAAGATCAACTGGAAAAAATTCGGAATTTTTACTTTGTGCGGCTTGCTCCTTAGCTGGATGGTCAGTTGCAGTAGTGGTCCTTCTAGCTCCAGTAGTAACCAGCAGGCGGGGGGAACCCAGCAAGTCGAATTCTGGACGATGCAACTCCAGCCCAAGTTTACAGACTACTTCAACCAACTAATTGCCACCTTCGAGCAGCAGAATCAAAACATTAAGGTGCGCTGGGTGGATGTGCCTTGGTCAGACATGGAACGCAAGATTCTCACGGCAGTCTCAGCCAAAACGGCGCCGGATGTGGTCAACTTAAACCCTGGTTTTGCTTCCCAACTGGCGCAGCGCAACGCCTGGTTAGAACTTGACACTAAGGTGCCTCAAGAAGTCCGCCAGCAGTACCTACCTAATATTTGGTCAGCCAATACTCTCAACGGTAAAACCTTTGGCTTGCCCTGGTATCTAACGGCTCGGGTCCTCATTTACAACAATGACTTGCTTAAGCAAGCTGGAGTGACTAAACCGCCTGCAACTTATACGGAGCTGGCCCAGGTTGCCAAGCAAGTGAAGGATAAAACTGGCAAGTACGCCTTTTTTGCCACTCTGGTGCCGGAAGATTCCGCCGAAGTTTTGGAGTCTTTTGTCCAGATGGGGGTAAAGCTTGTCGATGATCAAGGTAACGCGGCGTTTAATACCCC
Organism: uncultured Synechococcales cyanobacterium; assembly: GCA_902806435.1. Taxonomy (GTDB): domain Bacteria; phylum Cyanobacteriota; class Cyanobacteriia; order Thermosynechococcales; family Thermosynechococcaceae; genus CADCWO01. Next base: position 12,425 of record CADCWO010000078.1, read on the forward strand.
CGCAGGCAAGGCTGCTTTCCAGTATTGGGTTGATCTCTATAAAAACGAGCTATTACCTCGGGAAGCCTTAACCCAAGGCCACCGGCATGCGATTGAACTTTACCAGCAGGGCGAGACTGCGCTCCTGGCCTCTGGTCCAGAATTTCTAGACACGATCGCCAAGAATGCTCCCACGATCGCCAAAGCTTCCGCCTCTGCCCCTCAGATTACAGGGCAAACGGGGAAGAAAAACGTCGCTGTTATGGATCTAGTGATTCCCAAAGCGACGGATCAGCCTGAGGCGGCCTTGAAGTTCGCCCAATTCGTCACCAATAACGAAAATCAACTTAGCTTTGCCAAAGCCGCCAATGTCTTACCTTCGACCTTAAAAGCCTTGGAGGATAATCACTTTAAATCTGCTGGCGACCAGGCTTCTGCCGTAGACCAGGCGCGGATTGTCAGCGCCAGCCAAATGAAAGACGCGGATGTATTAGTTCCAGCGATGAAGAATGTCAAGGATCTACAAAGAGCAATTTATGACAACTTGCAGGCAGCCATGCTAGGCGAAAAATCTGTAGACCAGGCGATCGCGGATGCAGCCCAAACCTGGAATCAAGCTCGAGCCTGAGCGTGTCTGAGAAAATCACCGACCAGATACAGAGAACCGCATAGAACGACTGTCGAGTCAGGCTCCCCCTCGGCACTCTTTTGGGTTGCTGCCACCAGTCCGCTGGCTAGGTCTGGATGCTTACTGCACTCCGCCAAACCCGGACAAATTGCTTGGGCTAAAACTGCTAGATGTTCTGGATCAGCAGCATCATGGCCTGGGACGGGCACTAGGTACAACTGATCGCCGGGCCTGAGTAAGGCTTGCAAAATATCAGCGTGATCCTTGGTGGCAAGCATCCCCATCACCCAGTTAACCGGACCGCTTCGATCAGGACCGCTTCGATCATCTATGTATTGGCGCAGGGCTTGGGCAGCAGCCGGGTTATGCGCCCCATCAATTAAAATTGGATGCTCCTGCCAGTTTGTCCACTGGAGGCGACCAGGCCAGCAGGTCTTAGCCATGCCTGCACTAATTGTGGCTGGAGAAATTTTCCAACCTTGCTGCTGTAATTTTTGGAGGGTAGCGATCGCCAGGGCGGAGTTTGTCAACTGCACGGCTCCCGGCAAGGGTAATGGATATTCAATCCCATCGTAGATGGCCCAACCATCACCCAGCGCTAACGCCGGTTTTACCCAGACGGTGGGACAGGCAAGTTCAGTGATTCGTTGCGTGACGACAGCTTTGGCCTCTCCTGGTAAGGGACCTACTACCGCCGGACATCCTGGCTTGAGAATTCCAGCTTTTTCTCTAGTAATATCCGCCAAGGTCGGACCTAACCGCTGCCAGTGCTCGCGGCTAATCGAGGTGATGATACTAGATAAGGGGCGATCAATCACATTTGTCGCATCCAGGCGCCCTCCTAAGCCAACTTCAAGTACGGCAACATCAACCTGTTGCTGGGCAAAGTAGAGCCAGGCAGCAGCAGTGATTACCTCAAATTGGGTGGGTGGTTCTCCAGGAGGGATGGCCGCTTGGACTAGTAAGAGCGATCGCTCTAGTTCTGCCGGTGTGATTGGCTGTTCGTTCAAGCAAATACGCTCACACCAAGTCACTAAATGGGGAGAGGTATAACGCCCAACGCGATACCCAGCCTGCGTGAGTACCGCAGAAAGATAGGCACAAACGGAACCTTTACCATTAGTTCCGGCCACGTGGAGTACAGGCACCTGATGGTGCGGATTGCCTAGGCTAGCTAGAAGTCGCTGAATCCGCTCCAGCCCTAGATGAATGCCGAAGCGTTCATAGCGCTTCAGGATGGCCTCAATAATGTCCACAGCACTTTTTAGAGTGGTCAATTTACACTTTTGAGAAGCAGTTCTATGACGATGAATAGCATATTTATGAGGTTTAGTAACGCGACGCAAGTGGTAAAACCCCGGGCTCATGGTTTCAACTGTTAAGCGCCTGAACAATGGTTTCAGGCGCTTAGGGGCAAGAAAACCTACCAGCAAACTTTAATTGCGATCGCGTGTCACGAAGTAGGAAAACTGATGGCAGCAAATCCACTAGGTTAAGAAATAGTTAAGCATAGGTTAAATTTAAATTAACAAGCCTAGAGTTAAACCGATAAGGGCAGTGAATGGCTCCCAATAAAAGCAATGACAGAACCTGAGCACACAAACCAACCAAAAGACAGCTTCCTCTACCCCCGGAGCCGCTATCATGGTCAGTTCAAGCCTGAGCATCTGGTGTTTAACGCCAACTTGCAAGAATTTACCCAGCGACTTACCTATATCTGTGCTTTAGAAACGGGGGGTAAAATTCCGCCGGAGGAAGCCTATGCCAAAATTAAGCATCTTTGGAAACAGTTAAAACAGAGCAAAAAGGAACTAGGTATTGGTAATACCCAGCCCTTAGAGGACTAAGGACTAGAGACTGTCATAGATCAGTTTCATTCAAACCTACTAGACGCTTGAGTGGCTTGAACTAGGATGACTGGATGTTCCTGCTATTTGTTGACGGGCGTCAAGAAACTTGAGTTGCCGATAAAGCGTGGCAATTTTGGGTAGATCAATACCTGCCTGCTGTGCTGCCCGCAAAGGATTGCCAAAAATCGCTTCAACTTCTAGGGGACGGCCTGTCTCATAGTCAATCTTCATGCTCGTCCGGTAGGGTTGCATCCTTGTGGTATCCTCCAACAACTTCTGGATAAAATTTTCAGTAATCAGGCGATTCTCTGTAGAGGAACCTTCGCCAACGCATCTGTGAGCAGCGATCGCAACCTCATCCATCAGCTCCTCGACTAAACTTCGGGCATCGGGATTAGCCATCAACTCAGCGGTTGTCGCATTCAGGACCACAGACAGCCCATTAAACGGAATATTCCAGACTAGTTTTCGCCAGCGGGCTAAGAGCAAGTCTTGCCCTACCTCTATGGGAATAGCGGCACGTTCAAAATCAGCAGCAATTTGGCGCAGGCGCTGTGTCACCTCAGTCGGCTGATAAGCAGGGCTATATTCTGCTAAAAAAATGGAGCTGTAATCCCACTGGCGGATGCGCCCTGGCCCAATTTTATTGGCGCAGACAAAGCACAGCCCCCCTATGACCCGTTGTGGTCCCACAATCTGCGCAACTTCCTCTTCCACACCCAGCCCATTCTGGAGTACCAGGACAACACCGCCGTCTTTGGCCACAGCCGGGAGCAAATGGGGCAGCAAATAATTTTGCGTTGTTTTCAGCGCCACGGCAACGACATCACAGCGGGGCATATCTTGCACATCACTGTAGGCATGAACCTGAGGAAGGGTAAAGTTACCCTCTGTAGACTCAACCACTAACCCATGCTGGCGGACGTGCTGGTAGTCACGATGCAGCAAAAAATGTACTTCCAAACCGGCCTGTTGGAGGCGGGCACCATAAAAGCCACCCAGTGCGCCAGTTCCCAGAATGGCATAACTTCGCTCGGACATAGTCTTGGAATATCTACCCTGCTAATGCCTGAATCTCATTAGTAAGCTGATCAGCATGGATTCTTAAGAGAGGCAGCTGAAATTATCCTATTGACCTGCAACTTAAGTGACGATTAGCTTATCACTGAAAGAGATATCTGTTGACACCCTGGAAAGGGATATCTGTTGGCACCCTGGCCAGATCTACTAGGAGTCGTATTCTAATGGCCACGGCCCTACAACGCAGTTTGCTTACCCTAGTATCGATCGATTTGGTGAGTTGTCAGCCATTTAGCGTTGGTACGAATTCAATCAAAACTGTCAAAGGCCAATGGTCGCACTACTCAACAGTGCAGATCCAGGGCAGGATAGTTGAGCGGGTGCAGTTACTCGAAACCTGGACCTACGCCATTCAAGATTCCACGGGTAAAATTTGCGTTCTTGCAGATCAGACAACTCCCCGGCTAGGAGAGCAAGTGTGGTTGAGGGGAAAAGTTCGTTACCAAGCCGTTCTTGTTGGTAGCCAAAACTTAGGGGAAGCCTATATTGTGGAGGGAACCCGGCTCAAGATAACTACCTACCCTTAATCTACAAAATGCCAGCAGACCTGCTTATTTTAATTGCCGCATTAGTGGTTTCAGGGCTATTGTTGACCTGGTTGCTCAAAGTTGTCAAGGCAACCTTTAGTGCTGCCCTGAGTATTGCGGCGATCGCTTTAGTACTACAACTTGTTTTTGGCATCGGTCCTAACCAGCTTTGGCAACAGGTGATTCAAGTTCCTCAGCAGCTATGGGAATGGGTTACAGGTTTTTAAGCTAGCCCAAAAAAATCCTCCTCAGAATCACTGTTCAAGAGGAGGATTTTTTGCAAGTTATTGAGCTTAAAGTTGAACCGCGCCCCCAGCAGCTTGGAACCGCGCCCGGGCCCGCTTAAGCGCTTGAGTAGCCTGAATTTTCTCCTGAGCTGAGCCTTGCTGGGCTTGGTTAGACCGAGTTTCGGCTTCGCTCAGAGCAGTGCGAGCGTTTTCGCGGTCAATTGTCTCACCAGTTTCAGCGGCGTTGACCAAAACAGTTACTTCATCCTGGTCAACTTCCGCGAAGCCACCCATAATCGCGATCGCCACCCAATCCTTAGCGGGCCGAACCCGCATCACCCCTACATCTAGGGCAGTCAGGAGAGGAATATGACCACTCAAAATGCCTAGTTGACCTGTGGTACTGGGTAGTACAACTTCCTCGGCGGTATTATCCCAGACAGTTTTATCGGGGGCAATAATTCGAACCGTTAGTGTCATAGTTTTTCTCGGCGGTTACTTGTTGTCAGCTTTCATCTTGTCGGCTTTGGCAATCGCCTCTTCAATATTTCCAACCAAGTAGAATGCCTGCTCTGGCAGCTCGTCCAACTCGCCATTCAGAATCATCCGGAAGCCCTTAATGGTTTCTTCTAAGGGAACATACTTGCCAGGAGAGCCAGTAAACACTTCTGCTACAAAGAAGGGTTGAGACAGGAAGCGCTCAATCTTGCGGGCGCGGGCTACAGCCAATCTATCGTCCTCAGATAGCTCATCCAGGCCCAAGATGGCAATAATATCTTGTAGTTCCTTGTAGCGCTGCAATGTGGATTGCACCTCACGGGCAGTATTGTAGTGGTCCTCACCGACTACGATAGGCTGCAACATGGTGGAGTTAGAATCGAGCGGGTCAACCGCCGGATAAATCCCTTTTGCCGCCAGACCACGGGACAGCACAGTTGTGGCATCTAAGTGAGCAAAGGTAGTCGCTGGCGCCGGGTCGGTTAAGTCATCCGCCGGAACGTACACGGCTTGAATCGAGGTAATTGAGCCATCAGTAGTGGAAGTAATGCGCTCTTGCAAATCACCCATTTCTGTGCCCAAGGTAGGCTGATAACCTACCGCTGAAGGCATCCGACCCAGCAACGCTGACACCTCAGACCCAGCCTGCACAAACCGGAAGATATTGTCAATAAACAACAAAACATCCTGCTTGTTGACATCTCGGAAATACTCGGCCATCGTTAGAGCCGACAGACCGACGCGCATCCGGGCGCCCGGCGGCTCATTCATTTGACCGTAAACAAGCGCTACTTTCGACTCACCAATGTTTTCTTCGTTAATGACCTTTGATTCTTTAAATTCGTTGTAAAGGTCATTGCCCTCGCGGGTCCGCTCACCCACACCACCAAACACGGAAACACCACCGTGGGCTTTCGCGATGTTGTTGATCAGCTCCTGAATGAGCACAGTCTTGCCTACACCTGCACCCCCAAATAGGCCGACCTTACCACCCCGGCGATAAGGTGCCAGCAAGTCGACCACCTTAATGCCAGTTTCAAATACCGAAGGTTTGGTTTCTAAATCAACTAGCTTTGGAGCAGAGCGGTGGATGGGGAACCTTTCCTCCGTATCCACGGGTCCCAAGTTATCGATCGGTTCACCCAGTACATTGAAAATCCGACCTAGGGTTGCGGCACCTACAGGGACGCTAATCGCTTCTCCTGTATCCACAACTTCCATGCCTCGGATCAACCCATCAGTACCACTCATGGCCACAGCACGGACTTGGTTATCCCCCAGGAGTTGCTGCACTTCACAGGTTACAGATACTTTGTCTCCTTGCTCGGTTTTACCATTAATGACAATGGCGTTATAAATCTGCGGCATCTTGCCGGTGGGAAACTCAATGTCTACAACTGGACCGATAATCTGCGTAATCCGACCGTTGCTTGTTTTTTCTGGAGTGCTAACCATGCTGACGCCTATGTGATGAGCGAATAAATGATGACTAAATAGTTAGATCTATGGCTGAAATTGCCACCTTCCACGGTATCACTTAACGCGAGCGTAGGTAAACTTTCTTTTCTGCTAAGCTCCGCGCCGCAGCTTAGCTCTCCTAAACTAGGGGAGGCGTCGGTCGTGAGGTGCCAAGACAGGACTCGCCCAACCTGATCTACGGTAGGATTGTCCTCACCTATCGAATTCGGTTACTTAATCAGGCGTCGACTTAGCTTTGACTCGCCGGATCGGGAGGTTTGCAATCAAAGCAGTGGTGCGCTGGTCATTTTCAATCGCCACCTCTAGTCTTTCTGTATCTAGCTCTACGTAGCGAGAAACCACCTCTAAGATTTCTTGGCGCATGGCTTCTACCATTTGCGGCGTCAGCTCGGTGCGATCATGGGCCAAGACCAATTTCAGCCGCTGCTTGACTTCTTCACGACTGGACGTTTGGTCTGGTCGAGAAAAAAGCCGGTCTAGAAGATCACTAAGCATGGAATTTTAAAAGCATCAGTAAAAAAATTGATGTCAAGGTTACTCCCAGCAGCGTCAACCCCTCGTTAGCCCAGAAACAAGCGGCGTAAGCGAGTTAAGAAGTTATCCTGAGAAACATTCAAATCGATAAACTCGACTTTCTCCCCCTCCATGCGGCGGGCAATATTTTCAAAGGCAGTTCCGGCTTGGGAACGCTCCTCAGCCAAGACTAATGGTTCACCCCGGTTGGTGGAAACAATCACCCGCTCATCGTCCGGAATAACCCCCAGTAAGGGAATCGACAAGATTTCTTGCACATCCTGGACAGACATCATGTCGTTAGCTTGCACCATTGCCGGACGCAGTCGGTTGATCACCAGATGCATCTTTTCAACCCGTTGGGCTTCTAGCAAGCCAACTACCCGATCGGCATCTCGGACCGCAGAAATTTCTGGCGTTGTCACAACTACAGCTTCTGAGGCCGCCGCGATCGCATTTTGAAATCCCATTTCAATTCCAGCGGGGCTATCAATCAAGATGTAGTCAAACTTTGGTTTCAGGTCCTCAACCAGTTTTTTCATCTGCTCCGGGGTGACCGCATCTTTATTGCGGTTTTGGGCAGCGGGCAACAGAACCAACTGGCTATGCCGCTTATCTCTTACCAGCGCCTGCTCTAGACGGCATTCCCCAGCCAGGACCTCAATAGCGGTATAGACGACTCGATTTTCTAACCCGAGCAGTAAGTCTAAATTTCTGAGGCCAAAGTCAGCATCGACTAGTGCCACTTGACGTCCCAAGCGGGCAAGCGCCATCCCTAGGTTAGCTGTGCAAGTGGTTTTACCCACCCCTCCCTTGCCAGAAGTAACAACAATAACGCGATTCATGAATGCCTAAACTCTTGAATAGACTACTGGCAGGTAGTTGCTCCCCCCAGCAGATACACAGAGTTTAAGGTAATTCCGTGAGCTTGAATAGAGGTGTCGGTTAGTTTTTAGAAAAATCTGTCGCTTGGACAATCTGAATACCGCCAGGAGTGACGTAAGCAACCTCGGCCTGAAACTGCGTCGGTGGAGTTGCTGGCCCTCTCGCGACTTGATCAGCGATCCGTAACTGCGTTGGCTCCATTTGCAGAGCCATAATCCGGCACTGTCTATTTCCCTTAGCTCCGGCATGGGCGATACCCCGTAAGCGGCCCCAAACTACAACATCTCCGTCAGCGACAACAGCACTCCCCGGATTAAGATCGCCAACTATCACTACGGTACCAGGGTGACGGACTTCGACACCGGAGCGCACGGTTGTCTGCAAGTAAAGCGGGTCAGCGAGGGCGCTAGCCGCTGTGGCTTGATTCAAAGCAGAAGGGGAGTCTTGCTCAACGGAGTAGCCGGCTGTTGCCGCAGCAACGGCAGTTTGACGCCGACTGGTATGAACTCGCTTCAGTTGCAGCTGGGCCGCTGCCAGTGACTCTGCGATCGCTCCCAATTGGCGGCCATCTAGCAGACGATTGGCTACAACTAAATGCACAGGTGCCTGGAACTGCCAAAATCGCTTGCCCGCGCTCAGCCGCTGCTGAAGCTGCTGCAAAAGGTCAGACCACCCTAAACCAGCGGCCGGATCAGTTTCGGCGGGTAAAACCAGTAATAGCTGTCCAGCTTCAGTCCGAAACTGCACTTGCTCATTCTGTTGGCTGACAGCGGGTACCATCTCAGGAATACTTTCAGAGGCTGTTGATGCTGATGCTGTAGTGAAGGAATCCGCGCTCATGCTAGATGAATTGTAAAGATACAAGCTTAGAGGTTGCAGCCTACTTTGACGTACTCTGACGAGCCACGACTTGCAAGCGTTGAGAGATTAACGTCATTCCTCCATCCCGGATCAATACAGCCGAAAGCCAACGACTAGTTGGTTGGGCTGGAGCTATACCCACCTTAAAAATACCGCCAGCTGAGAGGGTTGCCAGCTTCACTGGGTCACTCTGCAAGTACTTATTAGCATTGACAGGCTCTTCCAAGGCTGCCCCGAGAAGTAAGTTATTGCCTAGGGGTTCTTTAACAATCACATCAAAGTTGTAGGCTTTACCCACTTGCACTTGCCTGGGCAATCGCAGCTCTACTGTTGGCGGCTTTGCGCCTGAGGTAACTTGACTGCGTTCAGAGACAATATCCTGGCGCAGAATCTTTTGACCAGTAATCTGTTGACGCGCCCTGATCGTGGCTTTAAGTACCTGCGCCTGGTTTGGAGAACGCCCATTACCACTAATATTTGTCAGGGTTTCAACCACAAACCCATTACCATCCGGTTTCCAAGATTGAACTTGGGTGGTGTATTTAAGCGTGTTATAGCGTTTCCAAAACTCAGCTGTGGTACTTTCTACGGCCTGACGGGTTAATCCATCGCCGTGGCTGAAATTTGGGCTATAGAATTGCATGACAGCTTGCAGATCACGTCTATTAGCTGCTGCGTCTATTCCAGCTAAGGTATTTCGCAGGGATTGCGGAGCCGTAGATGTCGCCGCTACGGGCTGAGGTTGAGCCTTAACCAGAGGTATATTGAACCCGCCTATGCCACCAAAAATGAGCGTTAACAGGAAGAGCCGCTGATAACCACACCATTTACTCTCAGCTTGCTTGACGAGGGGAGTGGTACATTTCAACGAAAAGGGATGTTTGGGCATAAGGGGTGTAGTAAAGGTTAATTGCACTACTGACAAGCATCAAGCCTGCTTACGTTATGGTTGTGCCAGTTTAATTGTTTAGATACTAAGTTAACCTTAAACGTTAAGTCCATAATGGCTTGAGATTAAATTTATTCTGGGTTGTTATGCCACGGGAAGAAACCTTGTCAAGTGCGGGCACATTTGGAGGCGCCATTCAACGACCAAAAGCTCAGCAAAAGCGGTTACTGATTGCAGCTAGTGGCACTGGGGGACATTTGTTCCCGGCGCTAGCTGTAGCTGAGCAGCTGTCAGATTACCAGATTGAATGGTTAGGGGTACCGGATCGGCTAGAAACGCGCCTCGTTCCGGCCCAGTATCCTTTACACACGATCGCGGTCGAAGGATTCCAGAAACAGCTTGGTCTTGGGTCTTTTGTGATTTTCAGTCGCTTGGTCAGAGCAATTGTGCAGGTGCGACGGTTGCTGCAGCAAGGCCAATTTAGCAGTGTATTCACAACCGGCGGCTATATTGCCGCCCCGGCAATAATTGCCGGTCGTTCTCTAGGGTTACCAACGGTGTTGCACGAGTCGAATGCCTTGCCGGGTAAAGTCACCCGCTGGTTAAGCCCTTGGTGTAGTTCAGTCGCCCTAGGCTTTGATGCCGCAGCCCAACAGTTACCGAAAGCGCGGAGTATCTATGTTGGCACTCCTGTACGGTCTGAATTTTGGCAACCGGCCAAGCTGGAGCTTGATATTCCAGCGGAAGTCCGACTGGTTGTGGTTGCCGGAGGCAGCCAGGGAGCTGTAGCTATTAACCGCCTAGTGCGCCAGTGCGCACTTACTTGGTTAAATGAAGGCATTTGGGTGGTCCATTTGACAGGCGATAACGATCCAGAAGTGAGTGAACTTATCCATCCTCACTACCTGCCGCTGCCCTTTTATCACAATATGGCAGCCCTACTTCAACGCGCTGATCTAGCGATCAGTCGTGCTGGAGCAGGTACTCTAACTGAGCTAGCGGCAACGGGAACCCCAGCAATTCTGATTCCTTTTCCCTACGCGGCGGAAGATCATCAAACCTACAATGCCAATGTTTTTGTCTCAGCGGGAGCGGCAAAGATTTTTTCGCAAGCCAGCTTAACCCCGGAACTGTTAGGGGCAGAAGCTTTAGATCTGCTGCGATCGCCCCAGGTCCTATCAAACATGTCTCAACAGGCGAGTAACTTAGCGGTACCCGACAGTACAGTCCAGCTAGCACAATTGGTGCGTCAAATGGTGGAATCCCGGTGAAGCGAGGGGCTGGGAAGGGACAAAACTTATTTTGATTCCTGCTTTAGCTAACTCGCTGGTTGCCCGCCATGACCTTTAGGATCATCCGGACGCACTTTAACAGCGGTCTGCACAACGGAAACTTTACCGGCTGCCTGTTGTTGAGGTAAGGGTTGGTTAGCAACTAACGCCGCTAGATTCGCGGCCATAATACTCCGAGGTTGTTGGCCAATTGCGCTGGCGACCGCTTCCCCCTTCGAGTTGAGAAAGACAAAGTAGGGAATTCCATCCACCCGGAAATGCAGCATCTCCGGTAGCCACTTGGTATTGTCAACATTCAACATCGCGAAATTAACTTGGCCGGCGTATTGCTGCTCCAGATCCTGCATATCCTGCGCCATAGCCTGACAGCTGGTGCACCAACTTGCGTAGAACTCCATTAAAGTTGGATTTTGGTTTGTCAGAGCTACTTCCAAGGGTGTGGAGGCTTCAGCTAAAGCGTTCAGCGACACCGTTTGAGTTTGGGTCCGTAATCCTAGAAAGATGGCAACACTCAAGGCAACCGCCACCAGCACAACTAACAGATTTTTGACTTGAACGCCCTCAGTGCTTGATTGATCCTGCTTGCTGGGTGAATTTGGAAGCTTAGCAGTCATGGATACCGTGAGAATGAAAACGAACTACTTTTAGTTTAGTGCGAGATCGCAATGCTTTTGCTTAGCAAAGGTGAGAAGCAAGTGGCGAAGTACTACGGGCAGTCATCTTCGAAGCGTCGGTTTGCCTTCTTTGGACCATCAGCGACCCGCTAGATAGGCAGACAATCAGCCTGGAGAGGCTTTATACCCTTGCGCGTGTAGTCCCGCTGTTTCTTGGTTGTAAGCTTCCAGCTCGATAGTGATAGGCTTAGCGTGCCAGATATCTTGGCAGTACTCGCGAATCGTGCGGTCTGAGGAGAATTTACCCATCCGAGCAGTGTTGAGAATCGACATCCGGGTCCAGTGTTCCTGGTCACGGAAGGCTTGACTTACCCGCTCCTGGCACTCCACGTAGGATGGGTAGTCAGCCAAAAGCAAGTACTCATCTTTCTGAAGCAAAGAATCGACAATCGGTTGGAATAGGTTCAGGTTGCCAGGGGAAAAGTAGCCGCTGGCAATGCTGTCAATTACCGCTTTCAGTTCTGAGTTGGCGTTGTAGTAATCGCTTGGCTTGTATCCCCTAGCCTTAATGGCATAGACTTCCTTACTGGTCAGGCCAAACAGAAAGAAGTTTTCGGCGCCCACTTCCTCACGAATCTCTATGTTTGCCCCATCCAAGGTACCAATGGTGAGGGCTCCGTTGAGGGCGAACTTCATATTGCCCGTACCAGAGGCTTCCTTACCAGCGGTAGAAATTTGCTCTGAGAGGTCTGCAGCTGGGTAAACGTCTTCGCCTAGGGACACACAAAAGTTTTCTAGGAATACTACCTTCAATCGAGATTGGTCTGCAACGCCGCCGCGAGCTTGCATATCTGGGTCATGATTCACTACCTCTGCAACTGAGTTAATCAACTTGATGATCAACTTGGCCATGGTGTAGCCAGGGGCTGCCTTGCCACCAAAAATAAAGGTACGTGGCACAATGTCCAGATTGGGATTAGTTTTGATCCGGTTGTACAGTGTGATGATGTACAAGACATTCAGGAGCTGCCGCTTGTACTCGTGGATGCGCTTGACCTGAATATCAAATAGGGATTGGGGGCTAACTGTAATCCCGTGATGGTGTTGGATATACTCCGCCAAGTCTTGCTTGTTGTCCTGTTTGATCTGCCGCCAGCGATCGCGAAAGATGGGATCCTCCACAAACGCCTCTAACTGCTTTAGATCTTCTAGGGATTTGATCCAGTTCTTACCAATCTTCTGGGTAATCAGCAGCGTAAGCTTGGGGTTGCTCTGAACCAACCAGCGGCGGGGGGTCACAGCATTGGTCTTATTGCTAAACTTCTCTGGCCATAGCTCGTAGAAGTCCCGCAGAACATCTTGCTTCAGCAGCTCGGTATGCAGAGCAGCGACACCATTAATCGCATGACTACCCACACAGGCCAGGTGCGCCATCCTTACCTGCTTTTGCGGCCACTCTTCAATCAGGGACAGTCGCGCCAGCCGCTCAGGGTCATTGGGGTAACGAACCCGCACTTCCTGCAAGAAGCGATGGTTGATCTCGTAAATAATTTCCAAGTGCCTAGGCAAGAGGTGGCCGAACAAGGTGACGGGCCAGCGTTCTAGCGCCTCAGATAGCAAGGTGTGGTTGGTGTAGGCAAAGGTCTGCTGGGTAATCCGCCAGGCTTTGTCCCATCCCAGTTGGTGTTCATCCACGAGCAGACGCATCAACTCCGCCACACCAATGGAGGGATGGGTATCGTTGAGCTGAACTGCAACTTTCTCTGGAAAGGCTTCAAAATTATCGTTGTGGTTGCGCTGGTAACGGCGAATACTGTCTTGGAGCGAACAGGTGACGAAGAAGAATTGCTGTTGCAGGCGTAGTTCTCGGCCCTGATAAGTCTGATCGTTGGGATAGAGAACTTTAGCAATATTTTCAGAAAAGGTTTTATCGGCAACAGCACGAGTATAGTCACCGGAATCAAAAATTTGGAAGTCAAATTCTTCACTGGCGCGGGCGCTCCAGAGCCGTAGAGTATTAACGGTATTGGTGTTGTAACCAGGAACCGGGGTATCGAAGGGAGTACCGATCACTGTGCGCTCTGGAATCCAGCGCACTTGATAGTGACCCTGTTCATCTGTATAGGCCTCGGTGTAACCACCCAGCTTGACTTGCACCCGATATTCCGGGCGAGCGATCTCCCAGGGGTTACCAAAGCGCAGCCACTTATCAGGGGATTCTACTTGCCGCCCATCTCGGATTAACTGGTCAAAAATGCCAAATTCATAGCGAATACCGTAGCCAATCGCCGGAATGTCTAAAGTAGCCAAGGAATCGAGGAAACAAGCTGCTAGCCTTCCTAACCCACCGTTACCTAGACCAGGCTCCTCTTCTTGCTCCATCAGATCATAGAGGTCGAACCCTGCCTCTTGAACAACCTGGCGTGCCACCTCAAACAGACCGACGTTGATCAAGTTGTTACCTAGCTGGCGGCCAATCAAGTACTCTGCTGATAGGTAGCAGACAATCTTTGCATCTTGTTCAAAGTAGGTGTGTTGAGTCTTAATCCAGCGGTGAATCAGCCGATCACGAACGGTGTAAGCCAAGGCCATGTAGTAATCGTGGGGGGTGGCCCAGTCCTCACCCTTGCCCTGGATGTAGTACAGGTTATCTGCAAAGGCCCGCTTCAGAGCTTCGACGCTCATCCCTGTGCGATCGTCTTCGACCTGGCTCTCCACGGGTGCCGTCCGGTGGATATGCTTTTTCAAAGGGCTACGATGCTGGTTGACCGCTGGTAGGTTATGGTGACGCTGCTCTAAACGCTTACTATCCATAGATTTTGGCTGCCTGCTTATCTACTATTTTTGATATCTTTATCTCTAGGTTTCGGACGCTGCCGGGGGAATCGGGTCGCATCCAGCACCTGCTCTAGCTGCGATGCTTCCAGAGTTTGGATCAGGCTCAAGGTTAGTGGTGATTGGCTGATCGCCTTGGCATAAGCAGCTTGCAGGTATACCTGGTACTCCGGCCGATCAGTAAGATAGGTTTGGGCAAAAGCTGCACTCAGTGCCTTGAGATAAACTTGGGCGGAAGCTGATGAGGTGGTGTTGAAAGCGGTAGGTAGCCGTGGTAGCCCCTCCCCCTCAGGAGACGGGCTCAGCAGGGAAAAGTGAGTAGCTTTTTCCACGAGTACTAGATATTTGTGCGGTGTTCTCAACCAGGTGAAGGGAACAATCTGCTCTGGCACTGGCGGAGTAAACACATCCGCACCACTGGCCACTAGCATCACAGGAACTTGAAGTTGGCTGAAGCTTTGTTTTCCAAAAATACTACTGGCTAACGGATTGATCGCAATTACAGCTTTCACTCGTTTGTCCTGCAAGTTATCGGTTGAGGGTAGCCGTCTAGCCTCGCACTGCACCAGCAATGACGAATTCCAGAAGGGGTTGCTTGTCTTAGAACTGCGGCAATCTTGACGAAGCTGGGCAAGGTTGATCTTGGCACCTGCCAAAGCTAGCGCTGTATACCCACCGACGGAATGACCAATTACACCCACCTGCTGCAAGTTTAAGCGGCCGGGCCAAGTTTTTTGGGATTGGGACCAGTGCTGGAGTTGATCGAGGAGATACGTCACGTCCAAAGGTCGATCAACCAGCTCAGCCGGTCCGGGTGACTTCGCGAAACCTGCATAGAACCGCCGGAAGCGCTGCGCGTTATCGCCATGTTCTAACACTGCCACTGCAAACCCGTAGGAAGCTAAGTGTTGTGCTAAATAGGCGAAGACAAAACGGTCTGAGGCGGCTCCGTGGGAGATGACGACCACGGGAACAGTTCCAGCGCCCTGGGGCAGGTAGAGATCAGCTGGAAAAACACGCTGGCGAGCTTGATCCTTCAGCTTAAAGCTTGTTTTACGCCACTGAAACGGTCCCGGCTGCCGTAAATCTAGCTGTTGTGAGAAGTCTACGGAGCCCTCAGTTGATTTGACGGCTGAGCGTTGGCGCAGGTCCAGGATCACGGCTTCTCTGATTGCCCGAGAGCGGGTAATCTCCCGGCTCAGCTTCAGCCCTCGGTTTAAATCAATCCGGACAGCGGCGGCCGGAAACTTGCGTAGCGTATTGAGCAGCGTTAAACCCTCCGGTTTGGCAGCAGCCAAGATCAGGGCAGCACGCAGGGCAAAGAAACCAGATTGACCGGATGGGGTTTGGACAACTCGGCCCAGCCGCTCAACCACGGTTGTACCAATCCGGGAGTAGGTAAATTGAGAAACAGTGGTGGAATTCACCTGCAAGGGGGTCTGCAAGATATACCGCAGTTGAGCGAGTTGTTGGGGGCTAAAGCGCCGGGCGTAGAAGGCAAATTCGTCGGTCACTTTGCCCTCCCTAGCGTAGGCTTCCAACGCATCCACAGGGAGAGAGAACTGCAAAGGACCGTAGACTAGCAACAGTCGCTCTGCCCCTAATCCAGGGCTAGCACTGATAGCGGTGGTTAATAGCCAAGAACCCAAAGAGCAAACGGCCAGATGCAGCCAATTGGGGTACCTAGCAGGGTGAGTGACTCGGGGTAGGCAAGCTTGCAAGGTCCCATTGGCAAAAGGCGGAGATTTCATAGACCTGCACTTCCATCAGAAGGTGGTAGCGGTTATGGATGGGTTCATAACCGAATTCTGGCAAAGGATCTTTGATGCAATGCTATTGAGGATGCTGCCGGAGCAAAACGAATTTTGAGCCGAGCATTAGGCTAAGGTTGGTCACAGACTATCATCTATTTGCATTCCAGGTACGTTCCAGAGGAGCGCAATCAGATGCCTACTTTTCGACAAATACCACATCTAACAGGTCAGGCTGAAAGAAAATCCGCTTGTTACTCTGGCGCAGCAGGTCACTAAGTTGCACTTCTACAGACGGTAGGGTTTCTATAGAGTCGAGTAGGAGTACGCGATCGTTTTGGCTAGGGTTTGAGAGCAGCCAATTTCTGAGGGTGTCTCGAAAGATATCCTCTTCATCCTGCCCCTCTAAGCTAGTATCCTTCAGGTAATCCGTACAACGGCGAAATAGCTTGGGCAGAATTAACTGGCTGTTAGGGCCAAGGTTATCCTGACTTTTTAAGGTAAAGCTGTCTGTAGTATCTAGCTCCCAGACGCCGCGTGACTTTTCCCGTGCCTTTGCAGTCGCTTGGCGCAACAATTGGCGATGTTCGAGCGGAGTCGAAGTATAGACCGTATAGTAAGCCATTCCCTCAGCCAGCAGGCGAAAGTTAAGAGTCTGCAGCAGCAGAGACTCATTGACTTGCACCCAGTCTCCATCTTTGAGTGAATCAGTATCTGCGGCTAATAGAACGTAGGAGACAGGGCGGCCATTGGTTTCCACTGCCTTGGTGAGAATAGCTCCAGGGATGACCTCCGGCTGGGCCTCTCGGACTGAATTGGAGTTTTTGCCAGCAAATTCAATAGCCTTGAAGCCGATCCAGGCCAAAAGTCGATCTCGAGAAGCTTTACCCAACGGCTGTGCTGCCTTCCCGTAGTGAAGCTCTGGTGCATCTACCCCCTCGAACCGCAGCTGCACGCTGCTATCCTGGCGGGAGGGTTTAATGCGATCGTCTCGGTAAAGGCCTCGGTACGCGTTGCGCCGCTTGGCTATAAATCGGACCGAGTCCCCATCGGGTTCCTTACCGACAATCACAAACTGGCCCAGAATAACCTGGTAGAAGGGAGGTGACATGAACTTCTCCTGGTTGGCAATTAACCTGCTCTCAACCTTATAAAGTCAAACTTAAGGTCAGTTAAAGCTGAGATTAAGGACGATTAGATTAGGGTTGTGGCCGGTGCTCAGGAAACCTGAGAGCCTGCTGGATTGTGACCCGGATTCTGGTAGTCAAAGCTAACATAGTCACTAAAGCCGCAAGGAAGCCAATTATGTCTGTACTAGAGGGACCTTGGAAACATGAATATGTGATTAGCAATGGGGTGAAGCTGCATTATGTCACCCAAGGCGAGGGGCCTTTAATGCTAATGCTGCATGGGTTTCCTGAGTTCTGGTACTCCTGGCGGCATCAGATCCCAGAGTTTGCTAAAAATTTTAAGGTCGTTGCCCTTGATCTGCGCGGGTACAACAATAGTGATAAGCCCCACGATCGCTCTGCCTACGTCATGGAGGAGTTTATCGAAGATGTCAAGGGTGTCATTCAGGAACTAGGCTACGACCGTTGTGTGCTGGTGGGTCATGACTGGGGCGGTGCAATCGCCTGGAACTTCGCCTACACTTACCCGCCAATGGTCGATAAGTTAATTGTGCTCAATCTGCCTCACCCAGCCAAGTTTGCTGAAGGGCTGCGTAATCCCCAACAGTTGCTGCGTAGTTCTTACATCTTCTTTTTTCAACTGCCCTGGCTGCCAGAAGTGCTACTGCAGTGGTCAGACTTCCAACCCGTTACAACTGCCTTAACCGGGATGGCTGTGAACAAACAAGCTTTTACTCAAGCAGACCTAGAAGCCTACAAAGATGCGGCTGCCAAGCGAGGAGCGCTCACGGCGACCCTGAATTACTACCGAAACATTTTTCAACAACGAATGCTCAGTCACGACTGGAGCGTCTTAGAAGTTCCAACATTAATGATTTGGGGCGAGCAGGATACAGCGTTAGGTAAAGAACTTACCTACGGCACCGCCGCCTATGTCAAAGACTTCCGGATCAAGTACATTCCCAGCGCTAGTCATTGGGTCCAGCAGGAGGAACCTCAATTGGTCAATCAGTACATCCGAGAATTTCTGGCCGGGGAAATTTAAGAAGTTGACTGCTAGCTACTTAGGCAGGCCAGTGCCACAATATAAGTTCATAAAACCTAGTAAAGAGGAATGGCAATGAGCGAGAAAAAATACTCTTGGAAAGGTAGCCCCAACGCTGGCCTTGTACTGGCCATTTTGGCTGGGGTCTGTGGCTTAGTTATTGTGCTAGCAGGCTTTGGTGGGTAATTTAAAGCAGGGTAACAACTACCCATTGCGGCTACCTTGGCCCCAATCTATTGGGAGGACCCAAGAGTCGCTCACCTACCTCACATCTTCTTTTTGAAAACCGCTGTAAGCTTCCATGCCATGCTCAGCGATGCCTAAGCCTGCCACTTCTGCTTCTGGTGAGACTCGAATGCCAATCGTTGCCTGGAGTACTAGCCAGATTGCCGTACTAAACAGCACAGTAAATCCAGCCACTGCCAGAATTCCCAGGATCTGTGAGTTAATGGCACCCAAACCACCCCCTAAAAGAAATCCTGTTACTGGTCCTTCCTGGGCAGAGTACCAAGTATAAACATCGGGTCCAACGGCGAACAAGCCAAGGGCGAGAGTACCCCAGATTCCACAGACTAGGTGGACAGAAATTGCCCCAACGGGGTCATCAATGCGAAGCTGGTCGAAAAAAGTGACGGCAAAGACAACGAGGATGCCAGAGATCGCCCCAATCACCGCAGCGCTGCCAAGGCTGACGAAAGCACAGCTAGCAGTAATGCCCACTAAGCCCGCTAAGATCCCATTAATGATCACCGAGAGGTCAGGTTTACCCAAGTAAAGCCATGCAGTGGCCGTGGCAGCAGTGCCCCCGAAGGCTGCCCCTGTGTTAGTCGTCAGAATAATGTGGGTAATTGCATTGGGGTCGGCAGCCAGTGTCGCCCCGGAATTGAAGCCAAACCACCCCAGCCAAAGAATGAAGCAACCTAAGGTCGCGATCGCCATGTTATGTCCAGGCATGGCAATAGTCCGCCCCTCATCTAGATAGTGTCCCAACCGGGGTCCTAAGATCACTGTTCCTGTCAGGGCTGCCCAGCCCCCAACCGAGTGGACTACCGTTGCCCCAGCAAAATCTGAGAACCCTGCCGCCGCCAGCCACCCCCCGCCCCAAACCCAGTGACCTGTGACCGGATAGCAGAACCCAACTAGCAGCAGGCTGAAAATCAAAAAAGCGATAAATTTGACCCGCTCCGCGATCGCCCCAGAAACAATGGCGGCACTAATACCAGCAAGAGCAAGATGAAAGAAAAACTTGGCATTTAGGGGCACCGCGGCCCAGCTTAAGGCGCTGAAAATTCCCTGGTAGCCAGCGGCAATCATTGGACTATTGTCTGACCCTTGCAATAACCAGCCATTGGTTCCCAAAAAAGGAGTGCCATCCCCAAACATCAGACCAAAGCCAAGCGTCCAAAAGGCAACGGTTGTCAGAGCAAACCCAATTAAGTTTTTTGCCAAAACATTAACAGCGGATTTCTGGCGGCACAATCCTGTTTCTAACATGGCAAACCCGGCGTTCATGAAGAACACTAGCAAGGCAGTAATCACCACCCAGATGGCGTCCAGCATCACCTTTAATTGCCCGATTGCTTCCGACGGCGAGGCGTTAGCGGATTGTGCCGCAGCAGCATCTGTCCAGCCCAGTAAAATAATCGTGACCCAAATCAAGCAGGAAGACCAGTTCTGTGACCATGGTTGCCTAGTCGTGATCCTGCTGGCGAGACGCTGCGCGATTCTCTGGCCGGGACGCTGCGCGAGCATGGGGTTAGAGTCATATTTTGCAGACTTGAGAGCCATCAGCATCAGTCCTTGATCAGCAGTACAACAAGCTTTAACCAAGACAAGACAGGCAGAAACGCTAGGCTTAGCCCAGCCTTCAAATCTGTCACCGTTCTTGAAGTGGCCCAACATTAGCCGTGAAGAAGATACTTGCGTGATACATAGCTGTTTCTGTCAGAACGGCTATGTATCACTATATACAAGTACCAGGGCGCTACTAACATCAATTCTTGGTAAATCTAACGTCCTGGTACCAGTGTCAGGGATACTGGATTAAGGTGACGCTACTGCGCGCTTGCTACGGCTCGGAGATTGTGCAGCATGGATACGGTTTGGGAGTTAGATTTCTACTCGCGCCCGCTGGTAGATGAACAGCAGAAGAAAATCTGGGAAGTTCTAGTCTGCGATCCTGGGCGGACGTTTAAGTACTCGAAATTCTGTCCCACGGGTCAGGTGAATTCGAGCTGGCTGCGAACGACTCTGGAAGAGGCGATAGCAGAAGCGCCGCAACCACCAACTAAAATTCGCTTCTTTCGTCGCCAGATGAACAATATGATTGTTCGGGCCTGTGAAGAATTAGGCATTCCTGCCCTGCCCAGTCGCCGCACCTTTGCCCTTTACCAATGGCTGCAAGAGCGAATGGAGCAGGTCTATCCCGTCCTGCCACGATTTCAACCCCAGGGGGTCACCCCAGTCCGTTACGATACTGCGGCGCTCAAGCCGTTGCCGGACGCTCTACTTGGACAGCAGTGGGCCTTTGTCACCTTAGAGGCTAGTGCCTTTGCCGAGCAGGAGTGGGAGTTTGATTTTGGCGAAACTTTTGCTTTGCCAGTGACCAGCTCAAGTATGGAAACGAAGATTCCGGGGGTCGTGATTTTTACCAGTAGAGCCAAGCCATTAGCTGCCTGGATGTCCGGTCTGGAACCTGCTTTCATCAAGTTTGACAAGGGTCCGCCACCCCGGCTGATATTAGAGTCAGGGGCTAACGACCGCTGGATTGTTGCCAACCTGAAAGCACCGCAACTGCAAGCGGAAGCCCAAGAATTTGAAGCGGCCAAGCAGCAAGCCCAGCAGGTACATTTTTTGGCAGTGCAGTCAAACCCGCAAGCAGAGTCCTTTGCCGGATTTTGGCTGTTGCAGGAACTCGATTTAGCGTAGGTTAGATCCAGTGGGGGAGTAGAGGTGAGCAATTCTCAAGGGCCAGGGCAACTGGCAGAACAACTGCTAGAACTAGCCAGGAAATCGGGTGCTCAGGCAGCAGAGGTATTTCAATCTCGTTCCTTATCGCGGCCGGTATTTTTTGAAGCCAACCGCCTGAAGCAGTTGGAAAGTGTGCAAGCAGAAGGTACTGCCTTGCGGCTATGGCGAGACGGTTGTCCCGGTTTAGCTGTTGCTTACGGTCCTGTTGAGCCCCAAGCTTTAGTAGAGCGGGCAATCGCCCTGAGCTACTTAAATCCACCCGAATGGATTGAACTTGTAAGCGGGTCCGAGACTGTATACCCCGATCTAGGAGAAATGGTTCCTGTCGAGCAACTAGTAGATTGGGGCAAGCAGGCGATCGCACTGGTTCGAGATAGGTATCCAGAGCTGCTATGTAGCGCCGAGTGGGACTGCGAGGCGGAAATGACCCGCTTGATTAACTCCCAGGGATTGGACTGTAGCTATACCGACACTACCCTTAGTTGCTACCTAGCAGCGGAATGGATTCGCGGCGATGACTTTCTCAGTATTGCAGACGGGCAAACCCAGCGCCATAAACTGCACCCTACAGCTTTAGCTAACTTGATTTTGCAGCGATTGGAGTGGAGCCAGGAGAATGTGCTACCCCCGGCCAGCCGGGTACCGATTTTGTTCACCTCCAAAGCTGCTGATATGTTGTGGGGGACGGTTCAGGCCGCTTTGAATGGCAAGCAAGTGCTGGAGCGGGCCAGCCCCTGGAGCGATCGCTTGGGTCAACAAGTCACTGCTCCTGCCCTGACCATTTGCCAACAGCCAGATGCGGGACCCTTTAGCTGTCCCTTTGATGATGAAGGCACACCGACACGATCGCTGGTATTTATCCAAGATGGCATCTTGAAAGCTTTCTATAGCGATCGCACAACGGGAAAGCGGCTAGGTACTGGCACCACCGGAAATGGCTTTCGGCCTGATCTAGGCAGTTATCCAGCCCCGGGACTATTCAACCTGTTAATCAAGCCAGGAGGATGGCCTGTTGCTAACGCCTCTGCGGGAGAGGGAGCATCGTTAAGGGAGTTGATCAGCAGCTTGGATGAGGGATTGGTGGTGGATCAAATGCTGGGTGGAGGTGCTGGTATCTCCGGTGACTTCTCAGTTAACGTTGATTTGGGTTACCGAGTGCAACAAGGTCAGATTACAGGCCGGGTTAAAGATACGATGGTTTCCGGCAATGTCTACACTGCGTTGAAACAACTGGTGCAACTGGGGGGCGACGCAGACTGGAATGGCTCTTGCTATACTCCTTCACTGATTGTGGAGGGTTTATCGGTCACGGGGCGGCAATAGGATACACGTTTACTCCGCTTGCTCATGTTTGCTGAAGCCAGTAGAAAGGCATTACGGTACGGAACTGATCTGAGCCTATTTGGTAGTACATATGTACTATAATTAAACTATCTCAACTGTTACCCCTCAAGTCTGGGTGGAACTGTATGCCCCGTTTCAAAAAAGCTATTTTAGAGCAAGCAAAAGTCCGCATTGCGCTCTGGGGTCCCTCAGGTGCAGGCAAAACTCGTACCGCCCTGGAAATTGCGACAGGCCTGGGCCAAAAAATTGCGGTCATCGATACCGAGCATGGTCGTTCGCGCCAATACGCCGATCGCTATGAGTTTGACCTGATTGAGCTAGAAACTTTCCACCCAGACCAGTACATCCAAGCTGTCCAGGCAGCAGAAGATGAAGGTTATGAAGTTTTGATCATTGATAGCCTCACCCACGCTTGGGCTGGGGATGGGGGGTTGTTAGAGGTTCACGCTGATATTGTGCGGCGAAGCACAATTAAGAATGAATTTAGTGCTTGGAATGAAGTCACTCCCATTCATCGTCGTTTGGTTGAAGCAATGGTTCGCTCCTCTTTCCATGTCATTGCTACGATGCGCAGCAAGACTGAGTACGCAATGGAGGTGAATGAACAAGGTAAGACGGTAATTCGAAAGGTCGGGTTAGGACCAGATCAGCGCAAAAACTTGGAGTACGAGTTTGATGTGGTTGGCTACATCGACCCTGACCACGCCTTGACCGTTGAGAAAGATTCCAGCGATTTGCTGCAAGATCAGGTAATCAAGTTACCGACAGCAGAATTAGGGCATAAGTTAGCAGCTTGGTTTTCCCGAGGGGAACGACCAGCTTGGAAGTTTTCTCACTTCCACCGGGACATTTTGATCAGGGCAAAAGTTGGCCAACGGTGGGAGCGCTCTGATACAGCAGCTTTATTGGCGCTCTATCACTTAAATCGCCTGGAGGACATTCCGAACGAGAGTGTCTACCAACAAATTCGGCAAGCTCTAAGTCTGCCACCTATCGAAGGGTTAGAGCGAGCAGAGAAATTAATTCAGGCTACATCCCATAGATCACGCGTGAAAGAGACTGACTCTAGTACTGACAAAACAACAAGCGCCATTGCTTCTTAAGGGGGTAGCTTGCCCAAGGCTTCCAAACCTTGTTTCATCGGCGGAGCAGGATTACCCGGCAGTCATTGCGCCTTTTGCTCTCTAAGACTTATTTAATAGACCTGCTTTGAAAATCAACGACTAACTCAATGGTCGGGTAGTAGAATCGGGACAAGTTGGACTTGATAGCCTAACTACTCGCTCTGCTGTTGCAGTTTTTTCAGGAGGGCTAATCTATTTAATCTAGTCAAACAAGTTGGCTTAAAGGCAGGTGCCGGGTTTGCTTGTGGGCGAGCTGGACGCAATTAGTCTCAAATAGCTGTTCATTGAAAGCTGACGTTAGTTGGGAGAAAGCGTGTTTGGTATATCAAACACGCTTTCTGCTCAAAAAATTGGCGTATCTTAACCCTATGGAGTATAAAGGCAGAGGCAAGACTTATTAAACAGCCAAAGGCCTAGGCATTGGTATCAAACCAGATGAGCGTTGCTGGTTTATCTTGACGAATTTCTGGTTCTCGTAAAACCTTGACCACGCTGGGTACAGCTAATACGAATAAGCACAAGCAGATGGAGGAAATACTTAAACAGGGGGGGGTACAATTTCGTGCTTTGGTAGAGCGCGCTGCTTCGGCAATTTTCATCCTACAGGGCAAGAAGTTTTGCTATGCCAATGCGGCGACTGTGGCCATGAGCGGTTACTCGCACGCAGAACTTCTAACAATGAATTGTTGGGATATCATCCATCCTGACTTTCAGGCAACCGTGAAAGCCCATTATGAGGAGGTGAAATGTCAGCAAGAATACCCCTGCGACCGACCTGTCTTAGAGGTGAAATTTGCAACAAAAAGTGGCGAGGAGAGATGGGCTGAAGTTACGAGTACTGTCTTTGACCTTGCAAACGTTCCTGCTATTTTAGGGATAGCTTTTGATATCACGGCTCGCAAGCAAGCGGAGGCAGCACTTTGTCTGTCAGAGGAAAAGTTTTCTAAAGCTTTTCGGGCTAGCCCAGATGCAATTACGATCAATACTGTTGTTGATGGCCGCTATATTGAGGTCAACGACGGTTTTCTACGGGCTACGGGTTACGCTCGTCAAGAAGTGATTGGGCGCACCACTATTGAGCTGGGTAACTGGGTTAATCCAGCGGATCGCGATTTGATGCACCGGATGTTGCAGCAGGATTTCTGGGTACGGGATCTAGAAGTTGCCTTTCGAATTAAGTCAGGAGAGGTACGGGTAGGCCTGGTGTCTGCGGAGCTGATTCATCTCGGAGGGGAGCTGTGCCTGTTGGCCGTGGTGCGTGATATCACAGAGCGCAAAAGGGTAGAGGAAGCCCTACGCGTATCAGAGGAGAAGTTCTCTAAAGCTTTTCGATCGAGTCCTGACTCAATTACCATCAGCACTCTTACTGATGGACGAGTGATTGAAGTCAACGATAGTTTTCTGCGGATCACAGGTTATACGCGTGAGGAAGTGACTAACCGGACCGCTGCCGAGCTGAATATTTGGGCCAAGCCGACAGAGCGCATTTTGATGGAGCAGATGTTGCAGCAACAAGGAGAAGTGCTCAATCTTGAAGCTAGCTTTTGTGTCAAATCAGGTGAGGTGCGTACAGGCCTGGTGTCTGCTGAGGTGATTCAGCTGGCTGGTGAACCTTGTTTGTTGATTGTGATCCGCGATATTACTGATCGCAAACAGGCTGACGCCCAACTTTTACGCAGTGCTTTATACGATCACCTAACGGGTCTACCCAACCGTGCTTTATTTATGGACCGGCTGCGCTACGCCCTGAATCACGCCCGCCGTGATGACACCTACTTGTTTGCTATCCTCTTCTTAGACGTGGACCGCTTCAAGGTGGTCAATGACAGCTTAGGGCATATGATGGGTGACCAGCTGCTAATCGCGATCGCCGCTCGCCTCGAAGCGGCGATCCGGCCTGGAGACACAGTTGCCCGCCTGGGAGGAGATGAGTTTACCATCCTGCTAGACGATATTAAAGTGGCTAGCGATGCGATTGACGTCGCGGAACGCATTCACCAGAAACTGCAACAACCGTTTAACCTGAGTGGCCATGAAGTATTCACTAGTGCCAGCATTGGGATTACCTTGAACCAGCTCTACGATCTGCAAAAGAGCAGGGCACAACCTATAAACCATCACTTCAACCCAGCCAGCCCAAAAGGGGTAGGCTCGGATATTTTGGCATTAAGGCAATACGAGCAGCCGGAGGATTTGCTGCGGGACGCTGATATTGCCATGTATCGGGCTAAGGCTTTAGGTAAAGCACGTCACGAAGTCTTTGACACTAGTATGCGGGTGCAGGCAGTATCCCTCTTGCAAATGGAGATGGATCTGCGCCGAGCCATTGAGCGCCAAGAGTTCCGAGTGCATTACCAGCCGATTGTCTTGCTAAAGACAGGCGAAATTACCGGCTTCGAGGCTCTGGTTCGTTGGCAGCATCCAAAGCGAGGTCTAATTTCCCCGACCGCATTTATTCCCGTAGCCGAAGAAACGGGACTGATTGTTCCAATTGGCTGGTGGGTCCTGCAGGAAGCTTGCCAACAGATGCGTTCCTGGCAGCTTGCCTATGCCCACCTGCTCCAGGAAAGTACTTCTGCACTGACGATTAGCGTCAACCTATCCGGCAAGCAGTTCCTGCAACCAGATCTGCTACCACAAATCAACCGAGTCTTGCAGGAGACTGGTTTGGATACCAGCAGCTTAAAACTAGAGATCACGGAAAGCGTGATTATTGAACACACGGAATCGATCACAGCAATCTTATTAGAATTGAGAGCGCAGGGAATACAGTTGTACATTGATGACTTTGGTACGGGCTACTCATCCCTCAGCCGCCTCCACCAGTTTCCAATCAATCGCTTGAAGATTGACCGCTCTTTTGTCAGCCGCATGCACCCTAACGGCAACCACAACTTACAGGGTGATGCCTTGGAGGCAACTCCGATTGTTCGCACCATTATTACACTGGCAGATAATTTGGGTATGAATGTCACTGCCGAGGGAGTTGAAACTGCCCAACAACTAGCCCAGCTTAAAGCCCTAGGCTGTGAATGCGGTCAGGGGTATTTTTTCTCGCGGCCTATCGAAAGTAATAGGGTAGACGCAATGCTGGCCGCCTCTAAATACCTGCCCCTAGGCTAACTCAGCTCGCAGTTCACTCCCTTCAGAGTAGCTTCCGCCGAGTTTGCCTGATAATGCCGGTCAGTGGTCTGAGGCTGAGATATTATAGTGGCCGGGGTTACACCTCAAATCATGTTTGCGACTGAAGTAATGATTAGAATTTCGAAGCCAAGTAAAGTGGCATCTCCGTTGTGTAGCTTAAGCTGCCAGGCACCGACGGAATGGGGACTGCCTTGGTAGTTCGTAAACTCACCTGGACTTGTAGCCTCAACCTACATACTGTTTATCACTGCGACTTTATGAAAATTGCTCAAATTGCCCCGCTTTGGGAACGCGTTCCTCCCTTCCGCTACGGAGGGGTTGAGTTAGTTGTTGCTCTGCTTACTGATGAGCTAGTCCGGCGCGGTCATGAGGTAACGCTTTTCGCTTCTGGGGATTCCCTCACAAGTGGTCGCCTGAAATCAGTTCATGGGAAAGCTTTGAGACTTGATACCAACATCAAAGAGCCAGCGCATTACGAGCAAATGCTGCTAGGAGAGGTTTACCGGCATGCCGATGAATTTGATATTATCCACTCCCATATTGGCGGCTCGGCGTTAGCCTGTAGTAGCCTGGTGAAGACCCCCACATTACATACGCTGCACGGGGTGTTTACCTCAGATAATGAGAAGCTATTCCGCGCTTTTGCCGATCAGCCCTACACCAGTATTACCAATGCCCAACGGGAACCACGCTTAGGGCTGAACTATGTTCGCACAGTTTACAATGGAATTTGTGTGGCAGATTACCCCTTTCAATCTGTCGTTGGCCCGACTCCCTATCTTGCTTTTGTGGGTCGAATTTCTCCGGAGAAAGGGCCAGCCCAGGCGATCGCTGTTGCCCGAGCCACAGGTTACCCCTTAAGGATGGCGGGAAAGGTTGATGCCGTTGATCAAGCCTTTTATCAAGAACAGATCAAGCCAGAAATTGATGGAGAACAGATCCAGTACTTGGGTGAAGTTTCCCACGAAGAGAAAGTGCAGCTGTTAGCTGGGGCAGTAGCTACCTTGTTTCCAATTACCTGGCGTGAACCTTTTGGCCTAGTAATGATCGAGTCAATGGCGACCGGCACTCCTGTTCTCGGGATGGCCCTAGGTTCCGTCCCTGAGGTGATCGAAGATGGTAAAACAGGTTTTGTTTGCCAGAGCTTGACAGAAATGATTCAAAATGTGCCGGCAGCAGCAGCCTTGGAGCGCCAACGTTGCCGGGATTGGGTGGTCAACCACTTTAGCATTAGCCAGATGACGAATGACTACGAAGCTGCTTACCAGCAGGTGCTGAAGCCAAAAACTATGGTTGCTCTCTCCTGAAGGGAATACTTTAAGTATTGACTTGATCAATCTTGGGCACCAGGATGTTCTGACATTTGATCCGTCCCTAGTGCCCCTAATGTTCTGATTTGATGGATCTCTTTTGCAAGATGCCCAAAATGCTTGAGCTAGATGGTAGAACGTTTGTGACGGCAGAGGAGCTACCGATGCCAGAGTGGCCCTGCGTGCTAACAGAGCGCCCGCAGCCAGCCGCAACCTTGAAAGATGATGACTTGTTTCTAGTCACGGATACGCTGGGCAACATCTCTGGTTGCTTAGGCAGTGACTTGAACGCCAGTATGGGATTGTTCTGTGCTGACACCCGGTTTCTGAGCCGTTTAGAGCTGCAAGTTGAGGGGCGTTCCCCTGTCTTGCTCAGTAGTACAGCGGAAAAAGGATTTGTGCTTTCCGTCTTGTGTACAAATCCTTGGATTGAAAATCACTTAGAGCCAGACACGATTGGTATCCAACGAGAGATTGTGCTAAACGGCGGTTTGTTTGAAGCTCTAAAGATATCTAATTACAGTACAGAGCCGATTCGCTTCGAGCTGAGTATCAGCTTTGATGCCGACTTCATAGACTTGTTTGAAGTCCGGGGACATGATCGTCGCTCTCAACGGGGTCAGTTGTTACGAGTGAGCCGCCATGAGCAAGCAACCGATCCGGTAGCTGAATTGACCATGGCCTACCAGGGCATAGATGACTCCCTGATGGAGTCTCGGATTCAGTTTGTGCATCATAAACCCGATCTACTGAAGGGCAACACGGCAGTTTGGTATCTGGAATTAGCTTCGCACCAAACCCAGGAGTTGGGCTACCGCTTGCAAGTGTTTACCAACAATCACCCCACCTCAAAGGTGAGCACTCCAGCCACCTTAGCGCAAGCGAAGGCGGCGGAATTTGTTGAGCAACAAACCTGGCGGGAGAAGATCACGCAGATCCACACCGATAGCACCAGCTTTAACCAGGTAATTCGGCGGGCGGAGCAGGATGTTCACTTACTGCTGCAATCGTTTCAGGGAGAAACCGATGGCAAAGCCTTATCCGCAGGGGTTCCTTGGTTCTCAACGCTGTTTGGGCGAGACGCAATTATCTCAGCCTCACAACTACTGATCCTCGATCCGACGATTGCCCGGGAAACCCTAAAGCTGTTGGCCTACTACCAGGGCAAAGCTGAAGATGATTGGCGGGATGAAGAACCGGGCAAAATCTTGCACGAGATTCGGGTTGGAGAGCTGGCCCGCTGTAATGAGGTTCCCCATACCCCCTATTACGGCACCGTAGATGCCACGCCGCTCTGGTTAATGCTCTACAGCGAATACTACGCCTGGACAGATGATCAAGAAACTGTGGAGGCACTATGGCCCCACGCGATCGCGGCAATGGCTTGGATTGACCGCAACTGTAAACAAACTGGTTATCTCAGTTATGGCCGCAAGTCACAAAAAGGACTCGTCAACCAGGGATGGAAAGACTCCGGCAATTGTATTGTTAACCGCAAAGGACAAATGGCAAAGGGCCCGATCGCGCTTTGCGAAGTCCAAGCCTACGTCTATTCTGCCAAGATTCGCATGAGCAACATTGCTCAGTTGATGCATCGCCCAGACTTGGCCGAGCGTTGGCGAGAACAGGCTAGAGCTCTAAAGTCACGGTTTAATCACGACTTTTGGCTTGAGGATCAAGATTTCTGCGCCTTAGCCCTAGATGGAGAAGGCAAATTAGTAGACAGTATTACATCTAACCCCGGTCATTGCTTGAATTTGGGCATCTTGGTGCCAGAAAAAGCCTATAGTGTGGCGGAGCGGCTGCGGGCTCCAGATATGTTCAATGGTTGGGGGATTCGTACCCTGAGCAGCCTCTCCCCGGCTTACAACCCGATGGGCTATCACATTGGTTCCATTTGGCCCCACGACAACGCCTTGATTGCGCTCGGACTGCGATCGCTCGGCTTAATTGACCAAGCCTTAGAAGTGGCTCAAGGCGTGATTGACATGACCCTCCGCCAACCTTACTTCCGTCCTCCAGAGCTATTTTGTGGCCACGAACGGTTTGCCGATAGTGAGCCAGTCCAGTACCCCGTGGCCTGCTCTCCCCAAGCTTGGGCGACAGGTAGTATCTTTCAACTTTTGCAGATGATGGCAAACTTAGTTCCTGATATCCCCAGTAACTGTCTGCGGATTATTGACCCAGCCCTGCCAGACTCGCTCAACCACCTATCCCTGCACAATCTAAGAGTCGGTACCACGTTGCTTGACTTAGAATTTGAACGCTCTGGGGCTACTACTGCCTGCCGCGTTGCTAACAAACGCGGAAACCTGCGCGTGATCATTGAGGCATGAGGGTTCTGGGCGTTGATTCGAGGCTGGACTTAATCAGGGGCAGACCTAGAAGGAGGGGACCAAACCGCATCCTTGAACCGAGCTTGGGCATCCTTAAAAGCTTGGTCCATCACTTTTTTGATCTTTTGCGGGTCTGGCTGCTTACCACCCATTAGATCGCCGAAGTAAACGCACGCGCCCTCCCCTAAAGCCCAGGTATAGGCGGCGGCCCAAGAGGCAGCGATCACACTGCCAAAACCAGGAATAAACTTCACCAACTCCCGCCCGACTAACTGGGCCATAAACCCCCCCGCGATCGCACTAGCCACACCACCGGCTTGGGAAGGGGTCAAAACCTGACCATACACTCGTCCCAGTAAACTCACCAACGTAACTTGCAGCGCTGTTAAAACTGGCATCGTCGCCAGTGGCAGGGGAACTGCGGCCAGAGTTCCGGCCATGATCGCAAAGGGAGCAATATACCGGCGACCGGCTTCCCGGTAAAGCTGACCAATTTGAAACCCTGCTTCTGACTCCTGCAAAAGCTGGTGGATGGCCTGAGATTCTGCCTGTGGCAGTAAGTCTGCTAGGGTAGCAACAAAGTGCTCTAAGCCATAAAAGACGGGCGTATAGCCGTCCTCCTCCAATGTGAAGTCAATCAATACAGCACTGTCGCACAGTTTGCCAAAGCGTTCTTTGATTTCAGAAAAAGCTCGAATTAAGTCAGGATAGCTAGGGGGATAAACTGGGTGCTGCGTGACTTCGGGGGGATAAATTTCATGTAAGCAGGTGACAGCTAATAGACAGGGAACCTCTGGATGCCGTCGCCGGATCTGGGCGACAATCTGCCACAAAGCATCGGTCGCAAAATCGTTGATTTTAACTGTTACCACAAGGACTTTCGCATTGGTGGAAACTCCCGATGGTTGAGACTGGAGTTCCCCCGTCAGCTCTTGAATCACCGCCAACTCCCCTACCCCTTCACCTAAGCCTACCGTGTCTGTAAACACCAGCAGGGGCAGCTCACCCGTTGGATAGTTGTAGCGCTGGGTATGGGCAGTATGAGGACGAAAGCCCTGACCAACAATTTCCGCTGAGATACCTGTCAACCCCCGAATAATTGAGCTTTTGCCGGTTTGGGGCTTACCAATTAATAAAACTTCGGTTGTAGGTAGGGCAAGACGAACTTCTTCTAAGACTTGGCTGATTTCAGCCTCGTCGATTCGAAACCAGTGAGTCAAGCTAACAATCTTCTGCTGCCAAGGCTTCAACAGAAGGCCGGGAGCTAACTTCAGCCGAAAACGCTGGAACAAGCGACTTACAGAAGAGACAGGAACAGACTTTGGGAAGCTACTAGCTTCTACGGCTTTATCTTTGGAACTTGAATCAGCAGGTGATTCAGATTCTTCAGGCATCATTAACCTCGCAGTCTAGCCGAAATCAAAAACTTGCAGCTAGCAAATTCGTTTAGACTTCGCCTCGTGCTTGGTCTCCATAACCTGGAGAAGAATCGTACAGGTGATCAAGCTGTTCACGAGCATCTTCAACCGTAATTGAGCGCATTACCAAGAGAGGCTCATCAATCACTCTACCTGTTTCATCTAGCAGCTCAGGATGAGCAACAGAAGTTGTGCCGGCTCTAGAACCGTTAGGCCGAGGATAACCTCGTTGAGATTCCAGGCCTAGGCTTAACAGGCTACGGAATAAGTTACTAAAAGCGAGAAAAGCAATAACTGTAAAAGCAAAGATATAGAGTAGTTGCAGCATCGTTACAATCCTTATAAACCGAGACTTAACCAGTGGTAATTTAGATTTTCCAAAGTAGCAGTTTAAAAAGTCTTTATAGACTATTGTTGCAGTTTAATTAGACATTAAAGATTATTTTTCACCCTCAGAGCTTGGATTTAACCGGGCCGCCATCGCCACTTGCCAACACTCGCTAACGAGCTGATGCCACTGCATCACAACTGGGGTATCAACACCCACTTGGCCATTCGTTACCCGGAATAAGCTTTGGGCAGCACTCACGTCTTTTTGAGCCTGCTCAACCCGCCCTAGCAGTTCTGACTGCTGCTCTTGATCGAGTCCCTGAAGCTGGTTGCCTTCTAGACGTAATCGTGCCTGACTAAACCAGTACTGGAAATCTTCGAGTAACGGCTCTAATAAAACTTTCAATAAATCCGATTCCGGTAAATGAGAATCTAACATGATAATTAGGGTTGCCGACATCTAAAATTTAACCTTCTTTACATTTTGTCACATAAATCAGCACCCTAAGTCATCAACCTTAAGCAGGAAAAAAAGCAGGTCAGTAAGATAGAAGGAATTGCATAGTTCAGTAACCGATGTCCGCTTCCCAGCTTTCCCCTGAGCAGCCTCAGAAAATTTCCTTGCCCCGAACCAGTGAGTCGGAGGCCCTACATAAGCTCCGTCACTCAACCTCTCATGTCATGGCAATGGCAGTACAGAAATTGTTTCCAAACGCACAGGTCACCATTGGCCCAGCGATTGAAAACGGCTTTTACTACGATTTTGATAGCCCACAGCCTTTTACCGAGAAGGACCTGAAGGCGATCAAAAAAGAGATGATCAAAATCATCAATCGCAAACTGCCGCTAATCCGTGAAGAGGTAAGTCGAGAAGAAGCACAACGCCGGATTGCCCAAAATAATGAACCCTACAAACTAGAAATTCTGCAAGATCTCCAAGAGCCAATCACGATCTATCATCTGGGAGACCAATGGTGGGATTTGTGCGCCGGCCCGCACGTGGAAAGTACGGCAGAACTAAATCCGCAGGCGATTGAACTCGAAAGCGTTGCCGGGGCCTACTGGCGGGGGGATGAAACAAAAGCCCAGCTCCAGCGGATTTACGGTACTGCCTGGGAAACCCCTGAGCAACTAGCAGAATACCAGCGGCGCAAAGCAGAAGCGCTACGGCGGGACCACCGCAAGTTAGGCAAAGAGCTTGGTTTGTTCATCTTCTCTGAGGAGGTGGGAGCAGGGCTACCATTATGGACCCCGAAAGGGACGATGCTGCGATCGCAACTGGAAGATTTTTTGAAGCGAGAGCAAATCAAGCGTGGCTACCAGTCAGTGGTTACGCCACATATTGCCCGCGTTGATCTATTCAAAACCTCCGGTCACTGGCAAAAGTACCACGAAGATATGTTTCCGCTGATGAGCGAAACCGACGCGGAACGCTTGGGAGAACAGGGTTTTGTCATGAAGCCGATGAACTGCCCCTTTCACATCCAGATCTATAAGAGTGAGTTGCGATCTTACCGTAGCCTGCCAATGCGCCTAGCAGAGTTTGGCACAGTCTACCGCTATGAGCAATCTGGAGAGTTAGGGGGACTGACACGGGTTCGGGGTTTCACAGTGGATGACTCCCACTTATTTGTCACCCCAGAACAGTTGGATGATGAATTCCTCAAGGTTGTTGATTTAATCTTGGATGTGTTCAATAACTTGCAACTGAAGAACTTTAAAGCACGGCTCAGTTTCCGTGACCCTGCCTCCGACAAGTACATTGGTTCTGATGAAGCCTGGGAAAAGTCAGAGAATGCAATCCGGCGGGCTGTAGAAACCTTAGGGATGGAGCATTTTGAAGGGATTGGGGAAGCGGCCTTCTATGGTCCCAAGCTCGACTTTATCTTCCAGGATGCGCTGGAACGGGAGTGGCAGTTAGGGACAGTGCAAGTAGACTACAATCTACCGGAACGGTTTAATCTAGAGTACGTTGCGGAAGATGGCACCCGCAAGCGCCCCGTGATGATCCATCGTGCTCCTTTTGGCTCTGTGGAGCGATTGATTGGCATTTTGATTGAAGAGTATGCCGGAGACTTCCCCCTCTGGCTGGCCCCCTTGCAAGCTCGCTTGCTGCCAGTGAGTGATGAGCAATTAGCTTTTGCCCAGCAGGTGAATCAACAAATGCTCGCCCAAGGGCTGCGCGTAGAGTTAGATACCAGTGGCGACCGCTTGGGCAAACAAATTCGTAATGCCGAAAAAGAAAAAATACCGGTGATGGCGGTGATTGGAGCGAAGGAAGTAGAATCCAACAGCCTCAGCATTCGCACCCGTGCTTCCGGTGAGTTAGGAGCTATCCCTGTTCCAGAAGTGATCGAAAAAATGGAAGCGGCAATCAAGGAGCACAATTACTTCTAGGTCTATGAACCAAACTAGTATTGCGATCGCCCTCATTGCTGTTCTGCTCGGCCTCCTTGGTGGGTTTACGTCCGCTGTGATCTTCGGCAGCCTCTAACGTTGGAGTTCTAGTAACTGGCTACCTCTGTAATTAACGGAAAGCCTTGGGCTAACACTGCGCACTGGCTACATTGGCTAGGAGGTGGCGAGTCTGATCGGCGACATCGGGATGACGGATTTGCTTGGTAGTCTGGCAAGGGGGTTCTGTGTAAACTTGCCCACCTTGCTTCAGGGAGGCCAGGTAGTTTCCCCTTTCCCCTGTTGCGTTAATTTGGCTTGAATTCTACTGTCTTTCAGGGTTATGCCATCTTTTTCCAACAGTTGCCCATCCACCCACTCCTTATGCTCCAGGGGATTGAGCCTAAAATCCTTAGGCGGGATTTGAGCGGTAGGAGAAGCTACGATAGGAATCCTTGTAACCCGCATTCAAGCATAATTTTAGTGTGGGCAACTTAACAAGATCTCAGGTTAACGCTGTGGATATCTATCGATTAGGCATCCGTCCTCTGTTATTCTCTGGCCTGAAAGCTGATCCAGAGTGGGTGCAGCAGCAGGTGATGCAACTATGTGCTCAAATGGAACGGCAGGCTGATCGGCCTACTTTGCACTGGGTGCAGCAGCAAATTCAGCGTTCTTGTAGCTTTAGTGACCCGCAGTTATCACAGAAACTTTGGGGACTGACGTTCTCTAATCCTGTTGGCCTGGCCGCTGGATTTGACAAAGATGGGGTTGCTGCTAGTGTTTGGTCGAGTTTCGGGTTTGGGTTTGCCGAACTGGGAACGGTGACCTATCATGCTCAACCAGGAAATCCCCGACCACGCTTATTTCGCTTGCCCTTGGACCAGGCTGCCATCAACCGGATGGGATTTAACAATCAGGGAGCGGCGCAAATGGCTGCGGTGCTGAGACAGTTCCCGCAGCGAAGAATTCCGATTGGGATTAACCTGGGCAAGTCGAAGCTGACACCGTTGGATCAAGCTGTGGCGGATTACTTGGGTAGCTTCAAGTTGCTGAAAGACCTGGGAGACTACTTTGTTGTCAATGTCAGTTCTCCCAACACGCCGGGGCTGCGATCGCTGCAAGCAACAGAGCAATTAGGCCCAATCTTAGAAGCCTTACAACAAGAAAATCAGGCCAAGAAACCCCTGCTGGTGAAGATTTCACCGGATCTGGACTGGGAAGCGATCGCTAGCCTGATTGAACTAGCCCAGGTGCACCAGCTATCAGGCATAATTGCCACAAATACAACGATTCACCGCCACAACCTAAAAACCGAGATTGTTCAGGCCACAGGTAGCCCTGTGATGCAAGAAGCAGGGGGTTTAAGTGGGGTCCCCTTGCGTCAGCATTCTACAGAGGTAATCCGGTTCATCTGGCAGCAAACTCAAGGTAAGCTGCCAATTATTGGTGTGGGCGGAATTTTTACGGCTGAGGATGCCTGGGAGAAGATTACAGCAGGTGCTAGCTTGGTACAGGTTTACACGGGTTGGGTTTATGAGGGTCCCTGGATGGTGCGGCGAATTCTAGAAGGACTGCAAGCTAAATTGGTACAGCAGGGATTGCCCAACTTTGCCAGTGCAGTTGGCGCAGCAGAAAGCTCGGCTTCTATCACCGCGAGCTAGCCGTCATGATTCCACACAGGGCTCAGGATTGGCTGAATCTTTTTTTTACTTCCCCCTGCGGCCTATGTGGTCGTTCAGCCCCGCGAGAACTGTGCCCCTACTGTCAGCAACAAGTTGCTAGCTGCCAACTAGCTAACCCTCAACACTCTTGGCGAGCCAGCTTACCCTTGTTTGCCTGGGGAGCTTACCGTGGAGCACTAAAGCGGGTGATTGCCGCCTTAAAGTACGACAACCAGCCGCAACTGGCCCGTCCTCTGGGGCAATGGCTGGCTGAAGCTTGGCTGGCATCCAGGTTGTCCCCCTTGCAACTGACGGTTGTTCCAATTCCTTTGCATCCGGATAAGCATAAAGTGCGTGGTTACAATCAAGCCGCTCTTTTAGCTCAAAGATTCTGCGATGTTACAAGATTACCGCTCAGGTGCAGAGGTTTAGAGCGATCGCAGCCCACTGAAGCCCAGTTTGGCTTGTCAATTGTGGAACGAGAACAAAATTTAGCCCAAGCTTTTTGCTTGGGGAAAGACTTTTTACAGCGATCACCGGCACAGCCTGTACTTTTACTGGATGACATTTACACAACGGGTGCGACGGCCCGCGCAGCGCTCAAGACCTTGCGACGCTCTAGAATTCAAGTGCAGGGAATCGTCACCCTTGCCTTTGCTGAACAGCTGCGCAGCGAACATAAGGGTAGCGATCCGGTTTAGTTCTGACACTCAAAATTTCGTCTTATCTTGTCAGGAGCTTCCCAGCTCGCTGTTTGAGTGCTGCTCTTAGGTGCTGCTGGATTTCAACAGGTCCAGCCAGCAATACCGTTATTTTGCCAGCCAGAACGCTACCCCAGTTCACGATAATCGCTCCCATTCCGCTTTCTGGATTGAACTCAATCCCGCTCAGGTCAATGTCCTGAATTGAGCGAAATTTGCCTGTGAATGTTTCGCTGGTCCAACTGGAAATATTGAGCTTATTGGCGATGCCTGTAGGGTAGGATGCACCATTAAAGCGGGGGTTGCACTCGATCGCAACGTAGTCTGTGGCTGTCGCTGATTCCACCACGGCGACGTCAAAAGCAAATATACCTTTCATCCCCTGCTGCCCTAACCACCCAGCCATAGGTTCGATGCTCTCCCATGGTTGATGGACCGTCGGATAGCGATTGCCACTATGAGCGTAACCATCCAGGACCTGTTCCGTTGCTGCTAGGCGTTCAACCCCGTTTGCTGTAACGCAGTATTGCAAGTTTAAAAAAGAGGAGGCGATCGCCTCCTCCTGAACCTGCAATGGGCCAGTGTCTACCAGCAGGTTCAATGCCTGAATGAGCTGCTGTTCGTCCTCGCAGCGGCTAATGCCTGCCCCATCCACCGACACAGCGGGCTTGAGATAACAAGGGTAAGGCAAGGGGATATTGGCCTGGAGGGCTGCTTTGTTTTCAACGCGCACAGTTTTCGGTACCCTCACGCCTAACTCTTCTGCGAGCTGGATGAAATTGTTCTTGGAATTAATAAATTGGACCACAGCAAACCAGTTCGGATCGAGCTGCCGAAACCAATCAGCTTCCGTACTAGCTGGGTGAAGCGCATCTCCAAAGTAAAAAACCGACAGTTCATAGTCGCGGTAGTCGGCCAGCACAGCCAGGGAGGTATCCCATACAACATTTTTGCTGTGGCTTAAACCAATTCGAGCATAGTGTTCTGTAATCCCATGCCATTCCAGCTTCAGAGCAGGGTGTAGTTGAATAATATCCTCCGGCTCTGTCATCCCCAATACCCTGCCGCAATAGAGATAATTGCCGCTTACCCGCTCATGGGTGCAATGCATGATGTCGTGGTTGTAAATTTTTTTCTGAGCCACTTTGGCGCTTTCTCCTTCAACCTCCTGACCCAGGCTCGCCTAAATTGACAGTTTAAACTGTTGAAAATAATACCTATTGCAGCACGCTTCCACTCGAACCGTTAGCCTTGTACTCTCAACACCGTGCCAATTTCCTAGACTTCTCTTAAGGGTGATTCCTCTGGGACTAGATCCAGCGCCAACTTTTGCGCATAGCGCAGGATCATGAGGGGGAATTTCACGCTCAGCTGTTCCTCAGTTAGTAGTTTGTGTAAGTCATCCACACTGGTGATCGGCTGATTACCGGCAGCAACGATCACATCTCCCTTCTGCAAACCCGCTTTCTGGGCCGGACTGTTTTCTTCCGTTGCGGCAACTAGAACACCGCTCTTGACGACGAGGTTATGAAAACGTCCAATACTGCTATGCAGCGGTACGGTTTGGCCGATGACTCCAATGTAGCTGCGGCGGATTTTACCGTCCTTGATTAGCTTGGCGGCAACAAACTTGGCAGTATTGATGGCGATCGCAAAGCAAATCCCCTGGGCTGGCATAATCATCGCGGTGTTGACGCCAATCACTTGCCCATGAGAGGTGACCAGTGGTCCACCGGAGTTGCCGGGGTTGAGCGCTGCATCGGTTTGGATAACGTTGTCAATTAGGCGCCCGGAGCGCGATCGCAGCGAGCGCCCTAAAGCACTGACCACACCTGCCGTTACCGAACATTGAAAGCCGTAGGGGTTGCCAATTGCAATTACCAACTGTCCAGCCCGCAGCGCTTGGGAATCTCCCAGCTCTGCTGCTACCAGTTGAGAAGCGTGGATGCGAATTACGGCCAGGTCCGTCTCCGGGTCATCACCGACCATTTCGGCTGAAAAGCGACGGCCATCGGCTAGAGTTGCTTCCAACCGTGTGGCATTGTGGACAACGTGGCTATTCGTTAAGACAAAGCCATCGGGTGTGAAGATAAAGCCGGAACCATTACCGCGTATATCGTGGGGAAAAGGTAGGCGCCGTCCTCTACGCCGTTGCTCCACCTCAATATTCACGACAGAGGGACTGACCTGCTCTGCCACCTGGATGACAGCTTGGGAGTAGGCATCAAGCAGATTGTGATCTGCCCTGTTGGCTGCACTATTAGCTAAGTCGACGGGAACTTGTTGCATGGATTGCTCCTCAAGGGTGCGGTATGTCTGCAATAGGAGGATTCTTTTACCATGCCGTGGCACCGCAGCAACTGACATCCACTGAATGGGCAGGGGTAGCCTGGAAAAATGGTTAGGAGCCTCTGGATTGGCTCTGGTGCCAACCATGCCCTTAATGCTGGTAACTACAGCAGTTTTCACCTTGAGGCTTACTTTCTCTCAAAGGAGGCAACGATTGGATTGGTAATCCTTAACAACTGCTCAAGCAACGGGGCTGCTTCCGGTTTTTTTCGAACATGAGTATCAATAAATAAACCAACTGTTTCGGCGATTAAAGAACGAGTTCTTTCTGCCGACTGTGTTGTCGGCAAGTCAAGAAAGGAGAGGGCAGCAGTGGTGTCTGGCGCGCCAGCGATGGAAAAGTGATTAGCTCCTTCTAGGAGCAGCAGATAGGTATCATCTCGTCCACCAGGAATCGCCTCACGGAAGGTGCGAACCACAGAGTGAGTGGCATCTCCAGTACTCATGCCATAACGCCCGCTATTGGCAACAATCACCCCCATCGCGGGTGCCACCCATCAGTAGCAAGGGTAGAACGCCAGGCAGCGATAAGACAACATTTGGTTCAAACCCCAGCATGATTGGGGCAGCGGCATGTGCCCCATAGGCAAACGCTCCTGCCACTTGTGGAAAAAAGCGCGGATCAGCATTTTCTAGGGCAACTCTGCCACCGGCCGAGTGACCGCCCAAAATAATCTGTTGTAAGTTCAGCATTCCGGCCAGCACTCCATCTGCTTGTAAACGCTCAAGAGCAGTTAGCAGGGCTGGCAGGGCGGAAGCTGTAGGCGCAGTGCCATAGGTGGTAGGGGTGACGGCCCCAGTGATGCCGGGAGTCAAGCCAACTATTCCCGGCAGGTATTCGGATACCCAGGCAAAGGTAACAACGACTAAACTGCGTTGGGCGAGTTGAACTGCTATCCATTCATACATCTCTGGGCCACAGTTAAAACCGCCGAAGAAAATCACGATGGGAAACGGAGCCTGACTTGCATCGGCGGGTAGAACGCCGAAATTACGCTCCTGCTCGCTCCCCGATATCCAGGCCGGATAGAATACCTTGAAGTGGATAGTATCATACGGTGGTTTGGCGCTTGAAACTTTAGTGGCTTGGAAAAAAGCACGAACGGTCATATAGCCTCGCAGAAATTCAAACAATAGAACAAGACTTTGTTAGTACTTCAAGAGTTAATTACTGGTGATCATGGGTCCTCTACTAACCATCTATGGTCAAGGACTCCGTAATGTCTACTAAAGATGATTGAAGGGTGTGACTGGCAGTGCTGGGCGTGGGTAGAAAGGCAATGAAATGGCGGCGCCAGTTTCGCTATCTTTATTTGCGATTTATGCGGCTACAGGCTACACCGGCAAATCTTGCGCGCGGTCTGGCGATCGGCGTGTTTTGGGGAATGTTTCCCCTGCCAGGAGTGCAGATGCTAATTGCGGTGCTGAACGCAGCACTGTTCCGCAGCAGCAAACTAGCAGCAGCAGCAGGAACATGGCTCAGTAATCCCCTGACAACACTGCCGCTGACGTTGTTTAATTTTCATGTTGGCCAATCGCTACTGAATCGCGAAGCAATTGAGTTTTCTACTGACCACCTGCGATCGCTCCAGAGCATTCTGGAACTAGGAACTGACTTTGCAATTAGTTACTTGTTTGGCTGCTTAGTCGTGGGTACGGTTGCTGCACCCCTAGCTTATTTTCTGGGGTTACCTTTGATTGCCTCAGGCCAGCGGCGAATTGTAGCCCGTCGGACAGCACGGCGCAAGCAAAAGTTACGTAGAAATAGGATGGGCTGAAGGGAAAATAATATCTTTTTAGAATGGGGGATAGAAATGCTCATTCTTGTTTGCACTCATGCTATTAGAACCCGGTCAACGCAATAAACTCGACGATACAGACGACCAGTTGTTTTATGACTACCCGCGATTTGTTACGCACGTCGATGTCGGTTTCATCCAACAGTTAGTAGACATGTACCGCGTTCGCTTGCAGCCCAGTACCCGGATCTTGGACTTAATGAGCAGTTGGGTTTCCCACTTGCCGGATGAAATGCAGTTCGCCCATGTGGAAGGTCATGGCCTAAATGCAGAGGAACTGGCGCGCAATCCCCAGCTTGATCATTATTTTGTGCAGGACTTGAATCAAAACCAAAAACTACCTTTGCCGGATCAATCCTTTGATGCCGTGCTGAACACAGTTTCAGTCCAGTACCTCCAGTACCCAGAGGTCGTATTTGCTGAAGTTTGCCGTATCCTTAAACCCGACGGCATGATGATTGTCAGCTTTTCTAACCGGATGTTCTACCAAAAAGCAATTCAGGCGTGGCGAGATAGTTCAGAAGCTGAGCGGATTGAGCTGGTAAAACGCTACTTTAGCTCCGTGCCAGGGTTTGGCCCTGCCGAAGTTGTAGCCCGGCCTAGCTCATCCGGCTTTCTTCAGTGGCTTAACCCGGCAGCGGGCGATCCCTTCTATGCTGTAATTGCTCATCGAAGGAATGAGTGAGCTTAAATTGTGCGATGTCAAGTAACTTAGCTTTTTTGTACCAATTACTTAACTACTCTTCCCCTGGGCCCTCGTGTCAATTAGAAAGCTTAAGGGATGGAAGATACTCATCCTAGCTCTTCCAGTGTATTTGGTAAGTAAGACTTCTCAGGCTTGAGCAAACTGCTTCCAAGCTTGAGCGAGAACTGTCCCGGCAGACTTGGCAAAGATAACAGTTATTAGAATTCCCACTATCAGGTCTGGTAAGGGTGAGCGCGTCAGCCAGACTAAGAACGCCGCGCCCAACACAGACGTATTAGCAATCAAGTCATTCCAAGAGCACAACCATACAGAAGACATATTGATATTGTCCTCGCGGTGCCGGGTCAGTAGCAAAAGACATACCAGGTTGGCACACAGCGCCAAAAAGCCAATTGAACTCATCAGCCCCAGCTCAGGGCTACTGTTGAGAAATACTTGATAGGTGGCTCTGGCAAAGACCACAATCGCAGAGCCAAACATAATTAAGCCCTTAAGCAGTGCAGAGGCTGCCTGAGATTTACTGCCCTTGTTGATGACGTAGAGACTGCTGCCATAGGCAATGGTATCCCCCAGCATATCAAGAGAGTCTCCAGTCAAGGAGAGGGAGTTTGCCCGGATGCCCGCAACCAACTCGACAACGAACATGACGGCATTGATCCCTAAGACGGCCCAAAGCACCCTGCTCTGACTTTGGCCCAGCTGCACCAGGGTGTTGCTGATCGCAAGGATGAAATGATTGCTGAAACCTTGCAATCTCGTTCTAAACCAAGGAAAATCCTCCCGTCATTAAGCAATGCCGGATTTCTTTTGACAGCAATCATCTGTCATTGCCTACCCTCCAGTCATTCTTAGTTACTAGACTACCAATCCAAGATGAATTAACCTCTCCAGACGTCCTATAACGTAAGCGAGCACCTCGCCAACTTGGCTCAAGGGATAGATTGGCTGGCCGATGCTGCTAGAGAAGGCAGCGATGAAAAAACGGCGTGCCGATGGTGTACAAATACAACTCAAACACGCCGCTTCAATCAAGGTTTCAGCTGATTAGCCGAGTAAACTTCTCAGCATCCAGGCCGTTTTCTCGTGAATCTGCATCCGCTGGGTGAGTAGGTCAGCCGTGGGCTCATCATGGGCGCCTTCAGCAGCAGGGAATACTGTTCGCGCCGTACGCACAACCGTTTCTTGACCT
This sequence comes from uncultured Synechococcales cyanobacterium, assembly GCA_902806435.1. Classification (GTDB taxonomy): domain Bacteria; phylum Cyanobacteriota; class Cyanobacteriia; order Thermosynechococcales; family Thermosynechococcaceae; genus CADCWO01. Next base: position 55,286 of record CADCWO010000078.1, read on the forward strand.
TCAACCAGTGATTTGATCATTTCTTCGGCAGAGGGAACACCCTTCGCTTCTGAAATTGCAGAAAGTTCAGCAAACTCAGCGTAGGTTCCCGGTGCCGGAAAACCAAGAGCACGAATCCGCTCAGCAATGATGTCAACTGCTTCTGCGAGTTCTGTGTACTGGGTTTCAAACATCAGGTGCAGGGTCTGGAACATCGGTCCTGTAACGTTCCAGTGGTAGTTATGGGTTTTGAGGTAAAGCGTATAAGTATCAGCTAAAAGGCGAGATAAACCTAGTGCAATTTCTCCTCTCTGCTTTTCATCAATTCCGATATTGACAGGTGCGGTCTCATTTCTGATTGCTTGCATTATGGCTCCTTATTTGAGTTATGTAGCTTAGATGAATATCGCTGATCAGTTACTCGCTCCCCTGTTACTTAAGTTACTCTCAATCCTACTGTTGCTGAAAAGTAACAGGTTTCTCTAGGCTAAGTGCATTTGTAAGACTGAGCGGGGGGCGCGGCGGACTTGGCAACGGATGGTCTCATGGCCCAAGCGATCGCAAGCCTCATAACGATGGCAGCCAGAAAACCCATAGTATTGGCCGTCGACTTCCAGCACATTAATTGGTTCTTGGAGACCAATTTCCTGAATAGATTCCATTAATGCTGCTACTTTAGCTTGGTCATTTTGCCGAAATAAGGGACGCCGGATTTGTCGAATCGGAATCTCTTGAATTCTAGCCATGCCTCAGTCTACTCCGTTGCTGCATCTTTCCTATAAATCATACTCGTTATGAGTACGATTTGCAAGTTTAATCAAGGACAGGCAAATCTTTAAACCTGCTGCGAAAAAATTGACTGAGGCTCCCAAAACCAGTCTTGTGCGTGGATCATATAGGTAGCTCGTGTAATATGGCAAAGCGGAAGGAAAGCGTGTGAGAGAGCAGCAAAGCAGTTTTTATCTGGCTCAGAATGCTACGAATCAGTGGCAACAAAAACCATGGCTTCGTTGGCCTCAGGGGGCTGTCGTAACGCTCTGTGTTTGGGGCCTGATCGGGGAATCGGCATCGGCAGCGCCAAACAGCTTGAATCCTCTCTTGAAGATCGGAATTGAACAGCGCTTTGGCACCAAACCTAGCGATCGCATCGTCTTAGAGGCTACTCCCGGTGATCGGCTGACGTTAACGTTCAAAGCTGAGAACGCCGTCAAAACCCTATATACCAACCAGGTGCAACTAGAAATCAAGCCGCAACCGTTAGTCAAGCCCCGGTTAGAAGAGCGGGTTGTTCTTAGCACCCACCGCAGCTTTGAAACAGCAGAAACCCAGGCAGCTTCGTGGCGAACCAAAGGGCTTGAGGTAGAAGTGGCTCAGCCCGAAAGCTGGCAGGTATGGGCCAAACGCAGTCGTTATAACAGCCCCTTACTGCGCCGGTTATTGCTCTACAGCCTGCAAGAGCAAGGAGTGAATAACGCCTACTTGGAGCGCCAAATCTTGCAGCAAGTTCCCCAGGCAAGCTGGGTTGTAAATGGCTACCGCTACAGCCGGAACAACTTGGATATTACAGCAGCCAAAGCGCAGATCCGAGTGAACAAAAAACTTTACGCTGGCAGCTTACGCTTACAACCGAATGCCTACGGCAACTACACTCTAGTGAATCAAGTTCCCCTAGAAACTTACCTGCGTGGGGTTGTGCCTCATGAAATTGGTGTTAGTGCACCCATCCCGGCGATTCAAGCCCAGGCAATTATTGCCCGCACCTACGTGCTGCGAAACTTACGGCGCTTTGCGATTGATAACTACGAGTTGTGTGCTGATACCCAATGCCAAGTGTACCAGGGGCTAGACGGTACGGTTCCAGTTGTCGATAGCGCGATCGCTGCTACTACCGGACAAGTCCTGACGTATCAAAATCAACTGGTAGACGCACTTTATTCTTCTACTACTGGCGGTGTCACAGCCCCCTTTCAAGATGTCTGGGAGGGGTCAGCACGGCCTTACTTAAAAGCGGTAATTGATGCGGTGCCCAACCAAGTTTGGGATCTCTCTCGCTACCCTTTAGGCAATGAGCAAAACTTACGAACATTTATCCAACTGCGCCAGGGGTTTAATGAAACAGGCTGGCGGCAGTTTCGCTGGCGTAGTGAAAGCCCTTTGCCCCAGATGAACCAAAGCCTCAAAACCTATCTAAAAGCCTCAAAAAGCCCCCAGGCTAGCTTCAAAACAATTCAGCAGGTGCAAGTCGCTCAGCGCTCACCCGCCGGACGAGTCCTTAAGGTCAAGGTGCAGACGGATCAAGGACAGATTGAGCTAGTCAAAGACGATATCTTGCGGGCCTTTGAAGCTCCCAATAGCTTACTGTTCTACCTGGAGCCGCTTTACCTACCAGAGGAAAGAACCTTAAAAGGTTATGCGTTTGTCGGCGGAGGCTTAGGGCATGGCGTGGGCTTGAGCCAAACTGGTTCCTACCGCTTGGGGCAGAGTGGCTGGTCGGCGGCCCGGATTTTAGGTTTCTATTATCCGGGTACTCAATTGCAGCCGTTGAACAAGTCCATCGTCTTCTGGCAGGAGCATGACTTGACAACCCGCCCGCCAGGAAAGGCTGTTCGTTGGCCGGGCCCGGACAAAACCTCACCTGCTCCCATAACTTTGCCTGCCAACACAACCCACGCGAGTTGGCTTCAACCCTTCACTCAGTTACTAAGGTTACTGAAGTGGCTAGGGTAACTTCCCTTTAATAGGGGGAAAATAAAGCTAGGGATGGGCAATATCGGACACATTAACTGTTCATCGAAAAACTGGCTGAGGACACCATGCCCCTGAAGAAACTGAAGGATTTTGACCCAAGCTACTTTGATGTTGATGATGGCGTTATAGGGTTTAACGTATACATCGAGGCAACGGAAGAAAAGCTTGGTACAGTGCAAGACATTCTGCTGGATGAACGGGGTTACTTCCGCTACTTTGTCGTTGATTTTGGTTTGTTAATTTTCAACAAGAAGGTTGTACTGCCCATAGGCCGCTGCCGAATTGATGACGAGGCCCAGCGGGTTTATGTCCTTGGCCTGGATAGAACGCAGGCCGAAAGTTTACCGGAGTACAGCGATCAAGAACAGTTTAACGACGACTATCAAGAACAGATAAGAAGACTGTATGGCACTCCTGGCAATGCGTTGATCTTTTCACCTGAAGTTACCGCAACTACTACAGGTACCGCAGCGGAGCAGACCAGTGGTATTCCGGCCAAGCACAATCACTTTAACTACCAGCAGGACAGCAATTTGTACGAGCTGAATGACTATGATCATCCAACCCTCAAGTTGTACCAACAGCGATTGCTGGCCCAAAATCAAGACAATTCCACAGTAGCGTCGAGTTCAAAAATCACAGTTAAAATTAGGCCGGCACCTGTCCAGCCGCAAAGCCAATCCCAACCAGCAGACTTTGGCAGTCCAGCTAGCAGTAAGCCGCAGCGTTTCGCCTGCCTGATTTTTAACCCGGTTGCGGGGCAGTCTGATCCAGAGCAAGATTTAGCAACTATTCGCCGGATATTGGAACCGGAATTTGATTTGGATATCCGGCTGACCACACCAGATGTCGGTGCTAACCAACTAGCGAGAGAAGCTGTAGAGCGTGGTGCCGCCATGATCATTGCCTCTGGGGGGGATGGTACCCTCTCTGCTGCGGCTGAAGCTGTGGTGGGTACGGGGACCCCTTTGGGCGTGATCTCGCGGGGAACAGCTAATGCCTTTGCCACAGCTCTAGAAATTCCGGTGGCGATCGAGGATGCCTGTGAGACGATTCTCGGCGGTATAACTCGTGTTGTTGATGCCGCTTATTGCAATGGTAAACCGATGGTTCTACTGGCAGGCATTGGCTTTGAGGCAGAAACTGTGGAGCGAGCTGACCGGGAATTTAAAAATCGGTTTGGGATGCTGGCCTACGTAATGGCCGGGTTTCAAAACTTGCGAAATCTGCAATCTTTTGAAACTCGGATTGAAACGGAAGACAAGATCATTACCCTTAGTGCAGCAGCCGTAACGATCGCGAATGCCGCACCAGCCACTTCCGTACTAGCCCAGGGGCCAGCGCAGTTGCGCGTTGATGATGGCTTATTGGATGTCACCTTAGTTGCTCCGGCAAACAGCCTAGGGGCGGTCGTAGCTGCCTATAACCTGTTGCAATCGGCTAATAGTTCGGCAATGACGGATCGGCCAGATACTGGGTTTTTCCGCGCCAAGAGCATTAAAGTCACAACTAATCCCCCCCAAAAAGTTGTGCTTGATGGGGAAATAATTGGCTATACCCCCGTTGAAATCGAGTGCGTTCCTGGTGGACTAACTATTTTGGTGCCGGCTATTCCTGGAGATAGCCTTAACGAGAAGTTAGAGGGTCTGCCCAATCTTCACGTTGAGTTGAAGCCGCCAGCAGACAGTTGAAGTCAAAAAACTGGTTTACAGTGATGGAGTGGGTGGCGATCAAGCTTTTTTCAAGTTCCAGCTAGCCAGCCAAGACAAAATATGGCCCATTATCAACAATCGCTGAAAATTCAGACAACTGGTAAATCTTTGTGCAAGATTACCTCCAAGGTAGAAGCCTTGGTTCGTGAGTCCGGCATTACTACAGGCGTCTGCCATCTCTTTTTACGCCATACTTCCGCCAGCCTGATGATTCAAGAAAACGCTGATCCGGATGTGTTAAAAGACCTGGAGACCTTCTTCTCTTGCCTGATCCCAGAAGGGAAAAGTTACCGTCATAGCACCGAAGGCCCTGACGATATGCCAGCCCATATTCGCACCGCCTTGACTCACACATCAGAATACGTTCCGATTGGGCAGCATAAGCTGCTCCTGGGTACCTGGCAGGGGATCTATATTTGGGAGCATCGCCAGCACGGATCTTTGCGAGAGGTTGTTGTCCACGTCACAGGCGACTAGGGTTACTGGATCAAAACTGCTGTTGAGTGCTGGTCTGAGCGAACAGCTAGCTAAAATCTTTTTGCCATTTATGAGTACACTATTTCAGGTTGACTGGCAACGGGTCTTCTTTCAGGTTGATTTGCAACAGGTTTTCGTACCCCAAACATCGGTTGTCGAACTAGTCTTACGGGGGTCACTAGTTTATTTTGTGGTTGTAGCGATCCTGCGCTTTATGCCGAGCCGGCAGGTAGGAGGTGTCGGAATTGCTGATTTACTTGTGGTTGTGCTTGTGGCCACTGCGGCACAGGATGCGATGGCAACCGATGATTCATCGATTACCGGCGGCTTGATTTTGGTCACCACTATTATCGGCTGGAGCTATCTTTTTAATTGGGTGAGCTACAAGGTTCCGCACTTTCAGCGTTTTCTCAACCCGTCTCCTCTACTTTTGGTCAAAGATGGCGAAATCTCTCAACAAAACATGGAAAGTGGGCTGATCAATAAGCGGGAGTTGATGAGCCAGTTGCGACAACAGGGAGTGCACACCCTAAGTGAGGTGGAGCGAGCCTATATAGAGGGGGATGGCCGGATCAGCGTCTTTACTAAAGATTTAAAGAAAGAGGATGACAAGCATGGTTCCCAAACCCTTGCCAAGGAGACTCTTCTCAAAGATCTATCCGAGCAACAACTGGAATAATTGAGATGCCTGTTGCAATTACTGTCGACTACTAGCAGGCCGAGCTGCCCCATTTTGGGGTACTGCTACCGCGTCATCTGCTGCTTCCAAGCCAAAAACCTGGTTAAAAACTTTTTCCACTTTGTAACCAGAGTCAATAGATTCCAACGGATCTTTGCGCAAGCGATGGCGCAAGCAAAGGGTAATCACCCGGCGGATATCATTCACCGTGACTTTCGTGCGCCCTTCCAGTGCGCTTAAGGCCCTGGCAGCCCGATTAGTAACGATATCTCCGCGGAGCCCATCCACATCCAACTCAGAACAAACCTGCGAGATTTGGACGCGCAATTCATGATCCATAGTCACTGAGGGAAGCAACTCCTGCGCCGCAATCAGTTTTTGTTGCAGTTCTGCTTGCTGGGGCTGGTGCTCGTCAAGAAAAGTTTGGGGGTCTTGGTCAAATTGGGAGCGTTGCTCCACAATTTCAACTCTTAAGGCTGGCTGTTTGACTGTCCGAATCTCAGCGTGCATTCCGAAACGGTCTAGTAACTGGGGCCGCAACTCGCCTTCTTCTGGATTACCAGACCCAACCAGTACGAAGCGCGCTGGGTGACGAATCGAAATGCCTTCCCGCTCAACCGTATTCCAACCAGAAGCAGCGGAGTCTAACAACACATCCACTAAGTGATCATCGAGCAGATTGACTTCATCGACGTAGAGAATCCCCCGATTAGCTTTAGCCAGTAAGCCGGGTTCAAAGGCTTTAACCCCTTCAGACAAAGCTTTTTCAATGTCAATCGTGCCACAAACGCGATCTTCTGTTGCGCCTAGGGGTAGATCAACCATCGGCACCTGCTTTTTGGCAATAGCTAAAGTCTGGCCAGTTTCCAGAGCTTCTTTGACCGCAAGGCTCATCAGCTCTGGGTCATGGGGATCGCTGTTAAAGGCGTCGTCTGTAACTACTTCAATTTCTGGCAAAAGATCGGCTAAGGCGCGGATGGTTGTGGATTTACCCGTGCCGCGATCGCCCATGATCATGACACCTCCGATCTTCGGGTCAATTACATTCAGAAGGAGCGCCAGCTTCATCTCCTCTTGGCCGACAATCGCAGCAAAAGGAAAAACGGCACGGCGTGGAACAGTACGGGCAATAGAACTCACAGAATTACCTAACAAGCTGGGACACGGCTACGAATCGGCTACCTTTCACATTTTGCCATACTCTCAGCACATGCTATTTCTGAAGGATTGCTAACAGCCAATCCAATATTGTTACCCGCTCTAGAGGTTGTCATTGTTTGGCTGCGAGTACCGAGGAAGAGGAGGTTAATTCGATCGACAGTGCTGGCCCAATTGGACCAACTTGCCCAGGCGGCCAGAAGCGAAAAACAGCGCGACCAACAATCTGCTGCTCTGGCAAAAAGCCCCAGATATGGGAATCATTGCTATTGTTGCGGTTGTCTCCCATCACAAATAACTCGTGTTCCGGGACACGCAGGGGCCCCCATTCGTATTGGGGTGCTTCGGCAATATAGCTTTCCACTACAGGTTGGTTGTCCAGATAAACTTTACCCTCGTGGACTTGAACCACCTGACCGGGGGTGCCAATCACGCGTTTAATAAACGCTTGGTTGGCGCTGTAGCCGATCATTTGTAAAGCCTCCGGAGGCTCAAAGACGACAATATCACCTAGATGCGGGGGACGAAAGCGGTAGGCGATTTTCTCAACCACTAACCGATCGCCTGGATACAGTGATGGCACCATGGAGTCCGAGGGAATATAGCGCGATTCTGCTAGGAAGGTGCGGATCAACAATGCCAGGATTAAGGCGATCGCGAGGGTGAGCAAGTTATCTCGCTGGGAGCGCCATACCCTCAACCAAGCCGGAGTAGTGGAATTTTTTTTCTCAAAGGTCATAGAAATACAATTACAAAAAAATGGAGCCCTCATGCCATGAAATGATCCAGCGGCGCTATTACTTACTGATTGATTATGATGCTTGGGCGGCCAGGGGAAACTCAATTAGCACTTGTCGCTAGTAGCTTGTATTAGTACCTCTAATGCAGCCGCTTGAGCACATACTCAGTTAAGTTTATCAGCGCTTGCCGGGAGGTTGACTCAGGTAGATCTGCCAAGTATTTTACAGCCGCATCAGTATGCTCTGCTGCTAAGGCTCTGGCCCGCTCAATTCCCTGGCCTTCTTTCACCAAGGTGATCGCCTCTTCTAAGTCACCTGGTTTATGAAATTCTCGCTCAATTAACTCTTCCAGATAAGGCTGCTCTTCCAGGGCAAACAAAACAGGGGCAGTAAGGTTTCCGTCCCGAAAGTCGGAGCCCACAGGCTTGCCTAGGGAATCGGTTGAGCCAACAAAATCCAAAATGTCATCAACGATTTGAAAGGCTAAACCAACGTGCCGCCCATAGTGATACATATCCTCCGCCAGCTTCGGCGAAACCCCACTCAGTACCCCCACTGCCTTCGCACTATTCGCCATTAAGGAAGCTGTCTTGTAGTAGCTCTTTTCTAAGTAAGCATCCAGGGAGAGGTTGAAATCAAATTGGCTTAATCCTTGCTGAATTTCTCCTTCCGCCAGGTTCATAATCACCTTGGACAGGAGCTTGACCACTTCCAAACAATCCAAATTCGCTAAGTACCAAGAAGCTTGAGCAAATAGAAAATCTCCCGCCAGTACCGCAATTCGGTTGCTACCAAAGCGGCTATGCACCGTTGGCATTCCTCGCCTCACCTCTGACTCATCAATCACATCATCATGGACCAAGCTGGCGGTGTGAATCATTTCCGTGATTTCTGCCAAGCGGCGGTGACGCGGCGTAATATCTTGATCCAACATCGTTGCCCGTGAGAGCAATAGTACGATCGCTGGCCTGATCCGTTTTCCCTGAACCCCAAACAAGTGCTCTGCCGCAGCGTAAAGTATCGGATGGCGAGTACCAACAAGCTTTTTAAGATTGGTCGTTAGCAGGCTTAGGTCTGCTTCAACCGGAGCAAACAGGGAAGTCACTGAGGTCATGGATAAGCTGACCAAATGTCAGATTAAAGTTACAAAATTTTACAGATCCCGCTCTTATTCTAAGCTAAGCTTCCTTTTCTACACTACCTATGTCTCTAGATAGGTGTGATTAACCCATTTGATTAGAAATAAGGTGGCCGATAGTAGCGCAATGGGTTCAAGATTGCTATGGGTAGCAACCCGTTTTTGCCACTGTTCAGCGGCTACAACGGATTGCTGTTGGTTAACCACACAGGCTAGCTCCAGTTTTGCTTTGAGCTAGCGTTTTGTCTGTCGGTTGCAGGCATTGAAAACCCCTCAACTTAACACCTCAGTATTGGTGGCTGCAATCGTAGCATTTCACCCAATCCAGGAACAAGAACTGGATATGACAATCTTTTTAGGGAATGAATGAGCAGCGCTACATGCACGAATTAGCTCTCAAGCCAAGCAAAAAGACATTAGCCTTAACCTGGGGTCCATTGTGGGCCTGCCATCGACGGGCCACCTAAATTCAGTAGAGCTTTAGCCATTAACTCTCAAATCGACAAGCCTGTAAGCAGTCAATACTTCCTAACTTCCTACGCTTGACCCACTGATGAGCCAAAATCTGCTGGTTAAAGGTGGCCTTTGGGTAGCGTATGGTGCGATTACGACACGTATTCTTGCTTTAGCCGGCAACTTGCTCTTAGCTCGGTTGCTGCTGCCATCAGATTTTGGTGTGATAGGCACCGCCTATATTTTCTGGTCTTTCGTCAATCTCTTTACCCAGAATACAACTGCCTCATTTATTGTTTACAAAGGTATCGACGATGAACGTTACTTAAACACAACGCACACAATTAGCCTGCTGGTAGGGTTAGGTTTTTCGGTCAGTCTAGTAGCTTTAGCTCCTTTGGCAGCTAACTTTTTTGATCAACCCAATTTGGTGTGGATCTTGTTGGCGTTCGCTGGCAACCTCCTATGGGCCTCCGCACGGGCTGCTCATGTTGGCGTGATGACCCGCCGGATGCAGTATCGAGAGCTTACTAACTCAACTTTAGTTGCCTCAATTACTCGACTACTTTGTACAGCGGTGGCTGCACTGCTAGGTCTGAGCTATTGGTCCTTTGTGGTTGGAGATACTGTTTTCTGGATACTGGAGTATGTCCTGAAGCGCCACCAGTCGGGTCATCGATTTCAGCTAAAGATTGATGGTAATGCCAGAGCTGAAATACTCTCCTACTATCTAGGGATTGCCGGTTCCAGTACTGGCTCGTATGTTAATTCAAACCTTGATAACGTCGTGGTTGCCAAACTTCTGGGTAGCACTAGCCTTGGTTACTACAGTTTTGCTTACCAGTTAACTATGGCGCTAACAATGATTCTCAATCAAATCACTGCTCAGATGGGCCTATCAGTTTTTGCTCAACTTCAAGATGAACAGCAGAGAAAAGATGTCTTGGCTAAGGTTGTCAAGCAGGCCGCTTTTGTGACGGCCCCTTTATACGCTCTGTTTTTTGTAATTGTAGATAAGCGGGTCATCGCCTTAGTCTTTGGCTCCCAATGGACGCCTATTGTCACTGTTATCCCTTGGTTATTAATCTTTGCTTACTCACGGGTTATCAACAAGTGCCTGGGTTCCATGCTCTATGCCAAAGGCCGCCCAGGTATTGATGCAAAGTTTAACCTTTACAGTGCTCCAGTAGCAGCTTTAAGCTTTATTATTGGCGCTTGGACTGGTGGAATCGTTGGAGTTAGTATTGCTGTAGGTTTGGTGTTGGGTGTTTTCTATACCGTCTGCTACTGGTGGGTTTGCTGTAGTGCTCTAGGTTGGCCAGTCATGAAGTTTTTGGCTCCCTGTTTAACACCTAGCCTGATTACACTTCTATCAATTGGCATCACTTTAGGTATGCCCACGATACTTAAGCCATTTTTCATGCTATTGATTTACCTAGGCTGTACGAGGATACTTGCGCCAGACCAATTCTTAGAGTACCAAAAGCGTTTAAGCCAATTCACCAAACGGCTAGAAATTCTGTGCAGCCGAAAATAGTTTGCAACCTGTCACAGAAGCAACACTTTTACTTAATGTTCAGGCCAAGAGTATACTTCTAATTTTTAATTATTAGTAACTTCTATCTAACACTTCAGCCACTATTTTCTTATAGTGAGTAACGCTAAATATACTCAACACTTTTTGACGAGTTTGCTGCCAGTCAACAGGTGTAGGTGTATTACTGATAAGTGCAATAATTGCTTCAGAAATTGCCTTGGGAGAAGGCTCACAAGTCCAAAAATCTATCTCTGGTTCAAAGAATTCTCTCAGGACAGAGGAATTCATAGTCAGGGTTGGAATCCCGAGCGGGAGAGACTCAATTAACTTATTTGGAATAACATTATAGGCCTTGTCTGTGTTACCAAAAATACCAAGTGCTAAATCACAATTTTCAACTAAATACTGAGGCAAAAAACCATCAATAAACTTTAAATCATTTTCAATAAAAACATGAGAGCTAAGCTTACTCATTTTAATCTCTGCGGGTCAATTCCCCGCCGCTCTGCGGCGTCAGATGCCAGGATGAGCGAGTATAGCCCTATGCATACACGTTAGGACAGTTTTTGAAAGCGGCATCGACACAATCTCGGAAGCTATCAA
>CADCWO010000079.1 GCA_902806435.1 uncultured Synechococcales cyanobacterium
ATAATGGGCAGGCTCAATCCGTTGCTGAGATCATCCAGCGGGCTAACCCTGATGTCCTGCTACTGAATGAATTTGACTTTGACCCTAATGGTAGGGCTGCGGAACTGTTCCAGGAGAACTACTTGTCGGTCAGCCAGAATGGAGCCGAGCCAGTGGAATATCCCTTCCGCTTCATCGCGCCATCGAATACGGGGATTGCCTCCGGGTTTGACCTCAACAATGATGGGGTTGTAGACGATACACCCGGCGATCGCTCTTACGGAGATGACGCCCTGGGGTTTGGTGAGTTTCCTGGCCAGTTTGCCATGGCCTTCTTCTCCAAGTACCCAATTGTCGAAGCGGATGTTCGCACCTTCCAGAACTTTATCTGGCAGGACATGCCGGGAGCCTTGCTTCCCGATAACCCAGACACCCCAGAACCTCAGGATTTCTACTCGCCAGAGGAACTAGAAGCCTTTCCGCTGTCCTCCAAGAGCCATTGGGATATCCCTATCGAAGTCAATGGCGAGATTGTCCATGTCCTCGCCAGCCATCCGACTCCACCTGTTTTCGATGGTCCAGAAGATCGTAACGGCAGGCGGAACTTTGACGAAATTCGCTTTTGGGCAGACTATATTACCCCTGGTAAGGGTGGTTACATCTACGACGATGCGGGTAACTTTGGCGGCCTAGCTGCCGGGTCAAACTTTGTGATCATGGGCGACCAGAATGCCGATCCCTTCGATGGAGACAGCATTCCGGGAGCGATCCAACAACTATTGGACAACCCCCGGGTCAATACCAGCGACACACCTGTGAGTCAGGGAGGGGTGGAGCAAGCCCTGCTGCAGGATGATGTCAACCTCACCCACACGGCCAACCCGTCCTTTGACACCGCTGACTTTCCAGAGCCACCAGGCAACCTGCGGGTGGACTACGTGCTGCCTTCGGAGAACTTGGCGATTGAGGACGCCAGTGTCTTCTGGCCGACAACCGAGGACCCACTTTTCCCTCTCGTGGGGACATTCGACCCGAATAGCCCCAACCCCAACGGCTTCCCCAGCTCTGACCATCGCCTGGTACGGGTGGATGCAACCGTTGAACCCACCCCTGCTGATGTCAGTAGAAGAACGGTTGCCGCTGTAGATTTTCTCGGTGAAGTCACCTTCAATACGGGCCGCCAGTTTGCCGGAACTGAAGTAGGCGGGCTATCTGGGATTACCTATGACCCGGCCAATAAGGTTTACTACAGTATTTCTGATGATCGCAGCGAAATTGGTCCGGCCCGGTTCTACACCCTTGCCATTGATCTCAACGATGGCAAGCTCCAGAATGGGGATGTCACCTTCCAAGATGTGACTACCCTGCAGGCTGAAACGGATCAGCCCTTCCCAGAGCAAAGCCTTGACCCAGAGGGAATTGCCCTTACAGATCAAGGTACTTTGTTTATTTCCTCCGAGGGTGACGTCAGCCAGTTAATTAACCCCTTCGTTAATCAGTTCTCGCTCCAGGGGGAACAGTTTCAAGAATTACCGGTGCCGGAGAAGTTCCTGCCTACGGCGGAGGGCACCAGCGGTGTCCGCAACAATCTAGCCTTTGAAAGCCTGACCGTCTCACCCGACAATCGCTTCCTCTACACCGCTACTGAGAATGCCCTGAGCCAGGACGGTCCGGCTGCGGATTTAGATCAAGAAAGCCTGTCTCGGATTATCAAGTACGACCTATTGACCGGCGAGCCCGTTCAAGAATTCGTCTATGTCGTGGACGAGGTACCGGCAGCGCCCGATCCAGCTGAGGGCTTCCGCACTAACGGTTTAGTTGACTTGCTAGCGATCGACAATAATGGCACGCTCCTCAGCCTCGAGCGATCGTTCTCGGAGGGTGTGGGCAACACGGTCAAACTGTTTGAAGTTCGCACACAAGGGGCACTGGATGTCAGCGGTGAAGACAGCCTGTTCTCCCCGGAAGCCGGAGCCCCCTTGGAAATCGATTCCCCTGTTGCCAAGCGGGAGCTAGTGGATTTTGCTGATCTGGGCATAACCCCTGACAACCTTGAGGGGTTCAGCTTTGGCCCCAAATTGCCAGACGGGCGGCAGAGCCTGATCGTGGTGAGCGACAATAACTTCAGCGAGGCTCAAACAACTCAGTTCGTTGGATTAGCGTTAGACCTAGAGACGATTCCCGCCGCACTCCCGACGGTCGAAACCCCTCCAGTGGTGGATAGCGACGAAGTACCAGCGGATACAATTGCCGGGGATGCGGATGACCCAGCTATCTACGTTCACCCCACCAACACCTCAAAGAGCCTGGTGATCAGCACCTTGAAAGATGGGGGTCTGGCAACCTACAACCTGGAGGGAGAGTTGGTGCAGCGCATCTTGCCCGCTGACTTCGGGGATATTCGTTACAACAATGTTGATCTGGTATACGGCTTTGAGCTGGAGGGGCAGAGTGTAGACCTAGCTGTGGCCAGCGATCGCGAAAATGATACGTTGGCGATCTTCCAGATTGATCCAGATACCCGTCAGCTCACTGACATTACCGCTGATAGCATTCCTGGATCTATCTTTGGGGTGGACGACGGCGAGCAGACAGCCTACGGTCTGGCAACTTATACCAGCCCTGTCTCGGGTAAGTCCTACGCCTTCGTCAGCCAGCGTGAGGGCAACCAGGTGGCCCAATTGGAATTAGTGGCGGAAGTAGGTCAAGTTGATGCCAGGCTGGTACGGACACTGACGCTGCCCATCCCAGAGGGAGGGGAACTGGCAGAGGCGCAAATCGAAGGCATGGTGGCAGACCGCGAACTGGGCTTTCTCTATGTCGGTCAGGAGGCAGGGGGAATCTACAAGTTTGCGGCGGAGCCTAACGCTGGTGATACTGGGGTGCTGGTTGATCAGGTCAGACCCGACGGCAGCAACTTGGAAGCCGATGTGGAAGGGTTGACCATCTACTACGGAGAGGAAGGCAGCGGCTACCTACTGGCCTCCAGCCAGGGGGATAGCACCTTTGCAGCCTATGAGCGAGCAGGCACCAATGAATACTTGGGCAACTTTGTCGTCGGCGAGTCTAGCGGCATTGATGCCGTGGAAGAGTCCGATGGGGCAGACGTGATCAACGTGCCCCTGGGGTCGCAGTTCCCCTCTGGTCTATTGGTAGTTCAGGACGGTGCCAATCAGCCCCAGATAATTGCTCAAGATGAGGAGGAGCTAGAAAATATCAGCACCAACTTTAAGTTTGTCCCCTGGGAGGAGGTAGCTAGTGCCTTTCCAGAAGAGTTGGCAATCGCGACCAACGGCTTCGACCCGCGCAACCCGACACGTTTCGGTGAGGGTAGTAGCAGAACGTTTGTACTTCGGCAGGGCAAAGGCACCGAGGTCATCACTAATTTCGGCGGTGTAGGCAACGGCACAGATCCTTCGCCTAGCACAATGGCGGAAGCCGATACCCTTCAGTTTGTAGGGGCGGGACTGAGTGCGGAAAACCTGCTTCTAAATCAAGCGGGCAGTGACCTGGTGATCACTTTTGAGGACATTCAGGATACCGAGGTTCGCTTGAGAGATTTTGGTTTGGAAGACCTGGATAACCTGCAAGCCACGGGTGCATCGGCTAATCTCGGCAACATCCTGTTTAATGGGCAGCGTGAAATCGAGGACAGCTTTGATGTCTTTGATACAGACCAGCAACGGCAGCGAATTTTCAACCGAGACAGCGTGACGTTCCTCAACGACTTGAACAATGACGTCCAGGGCTTCGGCAGTTCCAATGATGTCATTAACGGTCAGGGTGGGAATGACAGACTAGCAGGGCTGGGTGGCGACGATATTCTTCGCGGTGGCGCTGGCGATGACACCCTCACAGGTAATGCTGGCGAGGATCAATTCTGGATTGCCTCCGGCAGTCTAACTGAGGGTACGGACACTATTACCGATTTTGAAGTCGGCACTGATGTGCTTGGAATTGCCAGTCTGCCTGGTGTAACCGGGATTAGCGATCTCAGCATCTATCAGACCGGAGCTGATACCGTAATTGCAGCGCTGGATCAGAACTTAGCCATCCTAAAAGGTATTGAGGCAAGCACTATCGATAGTAGTTTTGCCTTTGCCTAGTCTGGCTAATTCTTGCTAACAACTGAGCTTCTCCTCCTAACAAGAAACATCACGCTTCTTTATTGCTGGAGATACCCTTCTAGGACTCACGCTTCTAAGTTTGTATCAATCAAAAGAAGGAAATTTATAATATTTTTTTAGTGAAGAAATAAAAGACTTCCCAGTTTTTTCTTAATAGAAAAAACTGGGAAGCTCCTTAGTGCTCTCTTAACGAAAAATATAGGGTTCTCTTAATAATCGGGTGAGATAGTAAAAAGCGGCTCAACAGCGCCTTTTATTCAATCTTTAGCCAATTTTTAGGAGACGCCTTTTTCTCATGGCTACAAACAACGACAGCGTCATCTTTATTCATCCTGATGGCACCACGCCCTCACACTATGCGCTTGCCCGTTATGAGACTAAAGGTCCTGACGGACGCTTGAATTGGGACAGGATGGATGAAGCTGGGGTCTACTTGACTCATATTGAAGACCAGCTGACTGCGACTTCTAACGCAGGTGCGGTAGTGCACGCCTACGGAGTCAAGCCTCAAGCAGGTTCCTACGGACTAGATGAAGAAGGCAATCCGATTGAGTCGCTTTCTGCTCAGGAAGGACTGACGGAAACCGGAACAACCATCATGGAAGAGGCGATCGCGGCGGGTAAAGCGACGGCCGTGATCAACTCCGGCTTCATTGCCGAACCCGGTACGGGCGTCTTCTTGGCCGACGTTGAAAGTCGCAATGATACCGAAGCAATCACGGCTGAAGTTGTTGAATCGGGTGTTGATGTGATCCTCGGTGGGGGCGAAACGGATTACCTACCTGAAGGCACCGTTGGCTTTTTTGGCGAAGAGGGTACCCGCAGCGACGGGCGCAACTTGATTGAAGAGGCTGAGGAGATGGGCTACGAGGTAGTCTACACCGAAGAGCAGTTGCGGAGCTTGTCTGCAGATACAGACAAGGTGTTGGGGATCTTTGCCGCCAGCGATACTTATAACGACACCACCGAGGAAACCAACGCTGAGAAACGCCTGGAAAACTATGGGCAACCTGGTAACGAAGATCCACCGACTGTCGCCGAGATGATAGATGCAGCTCTTCCTATTCTGTCTAAAGACGAAGATGGCTTCTTCGCTGTCCTGGAAGAAGAAGGAACTGATAACTTCGGCAACAACAACAATGGTCGCGGTGTCGTTGAAGCTGCTGTCCGGGCAGATGAGGCGATCGGCGTGGCACTTGACTATGTTGAAAATGAGCGTCCGAACACCCTATTGGTCACAAGCGCAGACAGCAACGCGGGTGGAGTCCAAGCGATTGACGTTGAGGTCGAAGCAGGGGGCGACGTTGGAACTGTCCCAGTTAACCCAACCCTGGCGGATCGCTCTGATGCGGTTGAGGTGCCGCTTGATGGCCAGGAAGGACGGGGTACTGAGCCATTTATTGCTGGTCCAGATGAGAATGGTAACCGGTTTCCCTACGGCATTGCCTACGCCGGTCTACCGGACTTTGGCTCCGACATCGTCTCCAAAGCTGCTGGTCTCAATTCCGAGTTGCTGCCGAGCACCCATGACAACACCACCATCTACCGGTTGATGTACCAGACGCTATTCGGCGAAGCGCTGCCGTCTCCCGTCGATGAGCCAGGACCCCAATCTGCGACTCCAGCAACCCAGGAAACCGGAAACGTGATCTTCATTCACCCGGATGGCACCACACCTGCTTACTTTAACTTCGCCCGTTTAGAAACTGAGGGTCCAGATGGCCGCATAAACTGGGACAGAATGACCGATGCTGGAGTCTATATCAATAGCATCGAAGATCAGCTGACCAATACTTCTAATGCTGGGGCAGTGGTTCACTCGCTGGGGACTAAACCGCAAGCTGATTCCTACGGCTTGGATGAGAACGGTGAACCGGTCATCTCTCGCTCCGGTTTGCAAGGCGTGACTGTGATGGAAGAGGCGATCGCGGCGGGCAAAGCGACGGCCGTGATCAACTCCGGCTTCATTGCCGAACCCGGTACGGGTGTCTTCCTCGCTGATGCACCTGATCGGGATGACACTCAAGACATTACTGCTGAGGTTCTTGAATCCGGCGTCAATGTCATCCTCGGTGGCGGTGAAACCGACTACCTGCCCGAAGGCACCGTTGGCTTTTTTGGCGAAGAGGGTACCCGCAGCGACGGGCGCAACTTGATTGAAGAAGCCAAGGAAATGGGCTACGAGGTAGTCTTTACCCGCGAGCAGTTGCAAAATCTTTCGGAGGGCACGGATAAAGTCCTCGGTATTTTTGCCGCAGAGGACACCTACAATGACACCACCGAGGAAGCCAACGCAGAAGCGGGACTGGACAACTACGGGCAACCGGGTAACGAGAACCCACCAACCGTAGCTGAGATGCTAGAGGCTGCCCTCCCCATCCTCAACGAAGACCCTGACGGCTTTATGGTCGTGCTGGAGGAAGAAGCTACGGATAACTTTGGCAACAACAACAATGGTCAGGGCCTCGTTGAAGCAACCATCCGCGCCGATGATGCGATTGGCGTAGCCCAGGATTTCATCGATAACGAAGACCCCAACACCCTGCTGATAACCTCAGCAGACAGTAATGCTGGCGGTCCCCAAGCCAGCGATGTTGATGCAGACGCCGAAACCGTAGGCACCGTTGATGCCAACCCAACCTTTGGTGCCTTTGAGGATGAAACCGATGCCATTGAGGTGCCGCTCGATGGACAAACCGGACGCGACACTCAGCCCTTTGTGGCAGCAGCGGATGCCAATGGCAACGAGTTTCCCTATGGCATTGCCTATGCCACTGTGAACGATGTCCCCGATGGGATCGTCACCAAGACCTATGGCCTCAATGCCGAGGACCTGCCGAGTTCTCACGAGAATACCTTTATCTACGACATCATGTACCAAACTCTGTTTGGTCAAAACTCTCTCCCGAACTTGATTGACGGCACACCAGAGGGTGAAACCCTGTTGGGTAGTACCGAAAGAGATCTGATTCGGGCCAATGAGGGCGATGACACCCTTGCTGGTTCCGTGAATGATGACATCCTCTACGGTGAGGTGGGGAATGATCTCCTCCGAGGTGACTTGAACACACCTCAGGCGGGTGGCAATGCCGGTGGCGATGACTTTCTCTTTGGCGGTCTCGATAACGATCGCCTCTTCGGCCAAGGGGGTAACGACCAACTCGCCGGAGATAAGGGCGACGACCGGCTGTTTGGGGATGCCGGCAGCGACCTGCTCGTCGGTGGGCTCGGGTTTGACACCTTAACAGGGGGTGAAGGTCAAGATACCTTTGCGCTCTCCTCTCAAGCAGAAGATGATACCATCACCGATTTCCAGGTGGAAACTGATTTGGTTGGACTGGCGGGAGTATCTGAGGTGACAGGGATTGGCGATCTCGACATCGACCAGAGCGGCACTAACACCGTGATCAGTGCTTTCGGCCAAAAATTAGCTGTCCTAGCTGGGGTACAAGCCACTACGCTCGACAGCAGCAGTTTCCTCTTTGCCTAGCCTAGCCAGAGATTAAAGCTCTCCTCTCAACAAAAATTGCACCTCTCTAAAAGAAAGGTGGAATTTTGTTGAAATAAATTGAAATCCCTTCAATTATCTCAAATAAACTTAACAGCTTCCTTAATCAAATCATGGTGACTTCTTAGGCTGTTTATCACAGATTCTTAACGTTGGGATGGGATGCTTAATTTCAGGGATACATAGCGATTACGGCATTGGGTACGACTACAGGAGCAACAGACATGGAACTGAAGGGCTTTGCTGAACTGCCAGCAGAAACATTCGCTGGAGGACCACCATCGGGTCAGTACGATGCCGAGGGCGCTCTAAGACCAAAGCCTCTGTATCCTGGACAGCCTGTACAAGGCTTTAGTGGTGTTCAATTCGCTGATCAAAATTCTTACTGGTTCCTTTCAGACAATGGTTTTGGCACAAAGCTGAACAGCCAGGATTACCTGTTACGTTTGTATCAAATTGATCCCAGTTTCAAAGGTGCAGAAGCGGGTAACGGCAACGTTAAGGTTGAGAACTTTATCCAATTTGCCGACCCTGACAACAAAGTTCCCTTTGCAATTAAAAATGAAGACACTAAAGATCGCTTACTGACCGGATTTGACTTCGATGTGGAGTCCTTTGTGGTGGCTAGGGATGGCACCCTTTGGGTCGGTGAAGAGTTTGGACCCTATTTGCTGCATTTTGACGCAACTGGCAAACTGCTAGAAGCTCCGATCGCCACTCCCGACTTTGGCACCTCAGCTACCGGGGACATTGTGCGATCGCCGGATAATCCAGCTGTTCTAGCGGGTGATGCCACCGAGAATCTTGCCCGATCTAGAGGCTATGAAGGCTTAGCAATTAACCCAGATAAGACCAAGCTCTTGGCGCTGGTAGAAGGTTTTGTTGCCGGGGATCCTAAGGATACCCTGAGAATCAACGAGTTTGATTTAGCGTCTAAAGAATTCACCGAAATCGCTGGGCGATACCGCTTAGAAAAGCCTGAGCACGCGATCGGCGATATTACGGTGATCAACGACAACGAATATTTGGTAATTGAGCGGGATAACTTGCAGGGGGATGAAGCGAAGTTTAAGAAGATCTTCAAGATTGACCTATCCCAGCAGCAGGATGGGTACGTGAAGAAACAGGAAGTCGTGGATTTGCTAAACATTAATGACCCCAAAGATCTGAATGGGGATGGCAGCACCAAATTCCGGTTTCCATTTATCACGATTGAAGATGTGCTGGTCGTAGATCAAAACACCATTTTAGTCGCCAATGACAATAACTACCCAGGGGGCGGGGGACGCTCTGAAGCGCCCGATCCAAATGAAATGCTGCTGCTAAAGTTGGATCAGCCACTGAATCTCGATACCCGGGTTGGATTAGCTGCCGTTACCCAGAACAACTTAAAGTTCGGTACTCCAGGACAGGATGCCCTGGTAGCAAGTGGACAACAGATTCTGTTTGGGGGAGAGGGAGACGATACCCTAGATGCTACAGCAGGTAAAGGGGCGAATCGGCTCGAGGGTGGTAATGGCGCTGATACCGTGTTTGCGAGTAGTAACGATCGCGTATTTGGCGCCGCGGGGGACGATATTTTGTTTGCCGGTGAGGGTAATAACCAACTCACGGGTGGTGAGGGCAAGGATCAGTTCTGGCTCGTTTCGGGGGATCTCCCAAACGCCGCTAACACGATTACTGATTTTCAATCCGGCACAGATATTTTGGGCTTAGGGGCAGGGTTAGCTTTTGCTAACTTGGATATTCGCCAGACGGGTAGCGATACGACGATTAATCTCAAAACCGATGGCGCATCCCTAGCAACACTGACTGGAGTTGAGGCTAGTAGCCTCTCAATAGCAGATTTTGTGAGTACGGCAGCACGTCCTCTGATTATTGGTCACCGGGGAGCCAGCGGCTTACGCCCTGAACATACCTTAGCTTCCTACGAGTTGGCGATCGCCCAAGGTGCTGATTATATTGAACCGGATCTGGTGTCTACAAAAGATGGCATCCTAATTGCTCGCCACGAGAATGCGATCGCTAAAGTAGATCCAAAAACAGGTGAGGTAATTGAGGCAACGACAGACGTCATCGATCATCCAGAATTTGCAAACCGCAAAACCACCAAAACGATTGATGGTGAAGAAATCACCGGCTGGTTCACTGAGGACTTCACCCTGGCTGAAATCAAAACCCTTCGTGCGAGAGAGCGCGTAGAGTTCCGCGATCAGTCCTTTAACGGTCAGTTCGAGATTCCTACCTTCCAAGAAGTCATTGACTTAGCCAAACAGAAAAGTGAAGAAACGGGTCGCACGATTGGTATCTACCCGGAAACCAAGCATCCTACCTACTTCGACTCGATTGGGCTATCGCTGGAAGAGCCATTGGTTTCTACCCTGAATAAGAATGGCTACACAGGAAAGGATGCTCCAGTCTTCATCCAGTCGTTTGAAGTGGGCAACCTGAAGGAGTTGAACAAGCTGACGGATGTCCCCTTAGTTCAATTGCTAGATGCAGAGGGAATTGAACTTGATGGCACCCTGATTGAAACCCAGCCCTACGACTTTGTCGCCGGTGGCGATTCTCGCACCTACGGCGACCTGCGATCGCCTGAGGGCTTAGCGGATGTTGCAGAGTACGCTGACGGCATTGGACCCTGGAAACGGATGATTGTTTCTGTTGAATCAGTGGATCTGAATGGCGATGGGGAAGCGGATGATGTGAATGGAGATACATTAATCAATGATGCGGACAAATCTCTAACAGAACCGACAGCACTGATTAAGGATGCCCATGCTGCAGGCTTGCTGGTCCATCCTTATACCTTCCGGAATGAAGACCAATACCTTGCTTCTGACTACAACGGCAACCCGGAACTGGAGTACGAACAGTTCTTCAGTCTACGTGTGGATGGTTTGTTTACCGACTTCCCTGGTACTGGGTTTGAAGTTGCCAACCGCCTCTACCCCTTTACCCCTCCTGATCCAATCGCTGGTGTCGGCCAATTGGCACCCGCTGACACGCTAGGAGCTTAAGATTCTTGAGAATTAAGAACTCTACTCGACCTTCCCTCCCAATCACTAGAAGGTCGGCTACGCTCCTTCTCGGCGAAACTTTGTCACACTAGCACTGGCCTTCATTGCTATTGTGATTGGCTCCAAAGGGTACGTGAGAGCTCAACTGCAACCAACTCCCTTGGTGCGAGCTCAGGCCCACAATGACGATGAACAGGCACGTCCCCTATTTGATGCGCTAGATCATGGTTTCATAAGCATCGAGTTTGATGTTTTTCTGGTCAATGGTCAGCTTTTAGTTAGCCACGACCCAACTCAGTTACGGACAGACCGACCCCGCGTTCGCTCTATCTTGACCCGCTACGGTAACGCGTCAATCAGAATCAAGGGCGGGTTTATCGTGAAGGTGAGCTGAAGTTCACCCTCCTAATTGACGTTAAAACAGAGCCAGTGACCACTTATCTGGCTCTGAAGAATATCCTGAAGTAGTACCAGGACATCCTGACGAGCTTTAGCCCGGACCCATAGGATGCCAGGGCCAGCCATTGTGATTGGGTTGTGCGGCAGGCAAATGTGGGATTAAGTATCATACGAAAGAAGAAAATTAGCTTTGTGCCCTAAAGGTATGCCCTGTCTACTCTGCGGTCATGATAAAACCCACAAACACGGAAAAACTAGTAAAGGGAGCCAACGTTACTGTTGCCCTGCCTGCAAGCAAACCTTTACTGACACCTTTGACACAATTTACTACCGTCGTCAACTTAAGCCAAACGAGGTCCACACAATTCTCCAATCACATTGTGAGGGGAGTAGCTTGAGGGGATTGGCAAGAATCAGTGGCAGGGCTTATGGCACTGTCGTCAATCTTGTCCGAGGTGCCAGTCAAAAAGCACTTTTGATTCATAACGCCTTTGTCCAGCAGGTGAAAACTGTTGCCATCACTGCTGATGAACTCTGGTCATTTGTTCAAAAAAACAAAAGCACTGTCTGCCTGGAGAACTTGAGGTAGGCGACTGCTGGATTGGCTTAAGTCAGGCCAAAGATAGTGGCTTGATTCTAGCAGCGCGAGTGGGGAAACACACAGACAAGTTAATGGCGCAGTTGGTAACCAGTACAGAAGGAAAAACTGATTGCCAGCATTGGGATACGGATGGATGGGGTGGATATGAGCGGGTGTTGCCACCTGAAGCTCAACATCACATTGGTAAACACCACACCCAGCGGTTAGAGCGGACTAACGGTATTTTGCGCCAGCAAACCGGAAGATGGCATCGTCAGCAAAACAAGTTTAGCAAGGAGTGGGAGCAGACAAAGGTAACGACTCGTTTGGTGATGGGTTACTTCAACTGGATGTGGGAACATAGTCGCTTTGGTAATACTGCTACACAAAGAGCAGGTTTAGCTTTAGAGTCCTGGTCTTGGCATGGCTTTGCCACCTTTCCCACTCTTCTTTGATTCACAACCAACCAGACGATGACTTCGTAGAACTCGACGAAAACAAATTGATGGAGGGTTAACCCATGAACAAGACTCAACTAATCGAACAACTGAAGAAGCCTGAAGATAAAATCAACTCACTGTTAAATGCAGCGGCGATTGCGGCTGACCTTGAAGACTACACGGAGGAGCATCTTAAGACCCTGCAAGGAATTAACGAAATTATGGGATCTGGTAAGGCTGAAACTTATAAAGCTGCTGCGGAACTCCATCGCAAGCAGCAAGAATCTGACTCTAAATCCGAGCAAGAGGAACAACTCTCAAATCATTTTGAGCAATACATCCAGGAGCATGGGGGGAAAGCGGCTGAGGCAAACTTGGCTGCTCTGCCTGCGATGGCCGAGGCTGAATATAGCCACTTGAAGTCAATGTTCATCAAGGCTTATCGCAAGCGCATTGCGGAACTGCTGCAAGACCCTGGATACCGGCAGCAATTTGAAGCAGCAATCGAGGGTCAGAGCATGGGAAAGTTACCATTATTGAACAGCACGACCTCGAATATCGCCTTGCCCAGCAGTTCGTCTTCCAGCAGCTAATTATCTTTGTCAACCACCACCAGGGGGCATTGAAGAGCAGAAAAACGGCGCTCCAACTCAAGGAGGACGAATTCAAACAGAAACTGCGTCATCGCCGGATGATGCGGCAGGAGTTGAGTTTGTTGTTTGGCTCACTGTTTCTTCTGGCCCTTGTCTTCTGTGTGGGGCTGAGCGTGGGAACGGTTGCTGGCTTTAATGGCGCGGATGGAGTGATTTGCACCCAGGGCAATGTGCCGTGTAAGTTGCTCAGGTTGAGAACCCCAAAGATGATTTTGCAACAGGAGAAGTAGTTAAATACCAGATGTAAAGAAGGGCTGGAAGATTTTTGCTAAGTCGAATCCAGAGGTTCTTACTCGGTTGCGCCCAGAAACTGTGGCAGCGATGGTCCGAGACCGGCCATTCATGTCGCACCTAAGGTGCGAAAGGCCATCGCAAAGAATCTCGACTTCATGATGATTGGTGAAACCGTAGAGGATAAGAGCCAAGCCTGGAGCGGGCTATCTGAATAGATTGAACTGCCGACCTGTACTACCAGCAACTTAGATGACATGCGATGGTCCGAGACCGGCCATTCATGTCGCACCTAAGGTTCGAAAGGCCATCGCAATAATGTTCAAGGAGGAAAGCAATGCCTTTGTCGAATTTGACACACGATCATAAATCCGTTGGGGCCTGGAACAACCGGGGTCTGGTTCGCAAGAAGTTGGACGACTTCATAGGTGCGCTGCGAGATTTCACCGAAGTGCTCTGGCTGCAATCAACCTCTGCTGGAGCCTCCAGGCAACAGAATCAACCTGCACTAACTGACATGAGTGATGAAGAGTATGCAGCGGCACTAGTTGCTGGATTTGTACCAGAAACTGGGGAGCAGCTATTCTCCCGGCTCCACATCCGGGAGTTGATCGAGGAATATCAGGAAGCTGAGGGCAAACAGAGGGAATCTCTTCTGTACCTCATCGGTGAGGAGGGTGGAGTGATCACTGTTGAGGATGCAGAAGAAATCTACATGCAGGTGGCACCCAAACTGCTTGAGCATCACTGTCGCAAGGTTGAACAGTTTATCAATCAACAGCTTCAGACTCTCATTGATCCTTGTCCTGAAGTTCACTGCGAACTGCACGGGCAGATTGCCATCTTCATCCATCAACGCACAGAACTGGGCATAGTAAGGTACGGCTACTCTCTTAGCCATACTGAATGGCTAACTCCCGGTTCAACCCCTGGGGAGTCCTTTACTGAGCCAAAAGTTGAGGGGGATGCAGAGTTTGAGCGGGTGCTCGGAAATGCCAGAAGTGCAGTACTGGATCACAACCTGCGCTTCATTCGCTCTAGGTTGCATGAACATATCCTTTCCGGGGACTATGCCCCTTATCCTTTACATAGCTATAACAGTTGAGGGAAAACTCGTTGGCAAAACAATTCTCAAAGCAGTACATCTAGCACGTCTCTAATCGTAGCCCCGAATGGATGAGGCGAGGGGGGCTGTGTCTGTTCCTTTCGCTGGGGCGCGACTGCGTTTTCCCACTACTTCCAGCTCACCACGCGGATCACCTGCACTACCGCAACCTGGGGCATGAGTTGCCGCTGCATGATATTGTCCCGCTGCACTGGAAGATGCACGATGTTGTAGGGGCAGTCCGCAAAACGCCCCTTCGACCTCTGCTAACGTTATACCTACGGCAGTCCTATCTGGTGTGGATTGGGGTAGAGGTGTATGCCGTTTGGTTTGTGGTGCAGTGGGTGATCAAACATCGAGGGGCGTGAGCAGTGTGCTGCAACCTTAAAGAGGCTTCTTAATCAGCGATCGCGCTAAGTTCTTTTTCAATTAGAGGTTCCTGTAAACCTCTGCATCATTACGCTTACCGATTCTGAAGATACGAACGGCTTCTCCTTCAATGGTGTAAAGAATACGGTATTCTCCTTGGTCCACACGATAGCCTCCAGGGTAACC
>CADCWO010000080.1 GCA_902806435.1 uncultured Synechococcales cyanobacterium
ATAACCGTGGTTATGTGTGGGAGGTGGGAGGCTTTTCTTTTTTGCCTTCTTCTCTTCCTATTTTGGATTGTAGTGTTTGATTTATTTTATTCCCTTAGAATGTCTACATTTGTTGACGACATACTCAGATGTAAAGGATATTCTTTGATCTACAAATGAAAACATCAAGCTAAAATAACAATAGTACACAAGAGGTATCACATATGTATCAAATAGTTACTGCCTAGGTATCAAACGGGTATCATATAGGTATTACATGAAACTCTAATTGGCATAAGAGTGGTATCACCTAGAAAAATCTTTGAAATCAAGTCCAAAATTAATTGTCACGATATTGAATTATTTATGCACGTAAGTAATGATTATGTAGGATAGTGTATGTGGAATATGACAACTCACTGCTTATAACAATAATAGTAGATATATCAATAGAATTTATGACTAATAATCAAAGTTCTAAAATCCAATACTGATTAAATATGTACTACGTGATGCTTGCTACGAGAAATCTCGAAAATACATGTTTGTAAGAAGTACAACTTTATTGCCTTCTTCACACTTTTTCGACGATGTTTGCAAGCTCTAGAATGCGAATGACTTCGTTGAAGCTATAGCTTGGAGCATGCATGAATAAGTCCTTCTGATAATCCAGCTTACATAGGTAACGTAAGATATAATACACATGCTTGCAATACAACCATTTACCTTTCTTCCCCAATGCCTCCGATTGCATCTTCAAGAAACCAGGGCATGAGCACCCTGGAAGGCCTGTAAACGTGACACAATAGGATTTGTCTTTTCCTGTGACAAGTGTAATGACGCATCCCCATCCTGGGTATGGTAGAGCATCAAGTTTGGAGACGTAGCAATTATTCATAAGAGCAGCACTTGACCACTTGTTGCGTTGTTCAATTGAGGGAGGATCCATCGACCTCCGAATCGCATAGCCGTGACGAAAGGTGTTGTAAGAAGTCGGATTTGGTTGAATGGGGAAGTGTGAACGTGGAAGAGGCATGTCCATAGATACTTGGAACTTTCTTCGCGGTGAGAGAGCTCCACGCTGTTGCAATTGGAAACCTGCTTCCTCCAATGCTAATACCTCCTTCATTGTTAGATTGGTGCAACGTTTCACAGGCCATGCCATTGGAACTGCTGGCCAATCCACCACAAACCGTTTCTTTGACCCCTTTACACAACGGCCAATATCATCGGGACAAAACCAGAACTCCGCAGCAACATTCCTTGGCGACCTATAATCCTTTTTCAAACCAGCATATGTAGGGGCCGGAGTTCCATCACTTCCACACTGTATTTTAGTGTTGCACGGCTCACCACTATCAGCTTGTAATGCTTGGCATTTTCGAGCAGACTTCTTGGGAAGGCGAGCAATGTGCCACTTTGATGGATCACAGTCTGATTCTAACACAGATGTGGTGTGCTGGACTCCAGAGTCTTCTCCATCAAGGGCCTCCTCGATACGTGCCCGAGTCACCCTTCTGCCATCACGAGGAAGAGAATAATTCACTGTATCAGATCGGTGGGAATCGTGGCTTGATCCGGGTGGCATATCAAGTTTTCTCTTGGTAGAACCAAAAATCTCTGCACCTTCAAGGCCGCCTGCCCTTGTTAATAGATCCTCGGCCCCAGGAAAATTTCTAACAGCCTCAGCAATGAGTTTAGGGTCACCTGAGCGTTGAGCAGATCTTAATCGCAGTGTACCTTTGTCTGGACCTTTTCCAGATGTGCCACCTTTCAACCATGCACGATACGAAGTAATCTGCATGAAAGCACGAATGAGATCGTCCACGGTTGCCGCGTATAAACATGTCATCATATTTCCGGACTGTTGGAGCCAACGGTTGTGGACTGTCTCTGCAAGATTGCAAGAAGGCATGTCGGCTCTCTCGTCCAGTGTGAGATCCTGAACGAAATAACAATTGTCATAAAAATGAATGATTAAACTTTGTACTAATTGGAGAAAAAATTATAATTTGAAAATGACAAAGAGTACTTACAAGTTGCATTGCGCCGCCCCATTGTCGATAACGGAAGTGCCAAAATGCCATCCAATCTTGAAGAGCACGATGACCAGTTTCAGTAGTGGCGCCGGAGGAAACCCACCATGCACGAATTACATTGTACTGCGCTTCAGCCTCTTCCTGGGTCTTCGCGTTCTTCCAAATTTTGCAGAGGGCAATGTGTTGCTCTTGGAAATCCGGAAGAATGTTCTTTGTGGTAGCCCGCTGAAGACACTTAGTCCAATGGAACAAACAAGTACGTTCTTTATTTTCCATGGGCTTGTCTTTGTCGCCACTGCCATAAACTCTCCGAACGGCATGCCAATTTGCACCAGCACTGTCGGCCATGAAGCCCTTAAAGTTTGTCTCTTCTAGGCCATGGTTCTTCATTGTGTTGTTGAGATTCTCCCAGAATAATTGCTGGGCTTCAGCATCCTCCGATTGCATATCGCACATAGCAATTGTCATGACTCTACAATACTTACTGTCGTACACATGACATGCCATGGTAGTCCAGTCTTTAACCCGCTTGACATGATCAAACATCAACCAGCAATCTTGCAGATCATTTCCGGATTGCATGCGCTTGACAAGGTCTACACCACTACCTGCTCGATCCACAGACATCTTAAATACAAAAACTTTACCTTTAGATTGGCCGGGGAATTTATTCTCATGGATAAACTCAAATTTTGACGTTTCCTTCAGGTCCATGATGTTGTCCATAACTCCCTTTCCTCCGCTATAAAATCTTTTGCATGTTGAAACAAGATTTCTAATATTCGGAGATGACAGAGTCTCAAACTGATCAAGGACGGCATCCATAGATGCTCCTTCAAGGTTGGACGATCCAGAGCCAGGACAAATCAAGTAGTCAGAGAGGAAATTTTTACTTGCAGCCATGACAATCGCTGAGTTAGTAGCCTTTGGCGTACGCTGGACTTCTTTGGCAACACAATCATGCATGATATCCATCGCAGTTTGATCAACACCCTTTGAGATGGGATGATGATGATGTCCAAGATGAATAGCCATGCGTGTGCATTCTGGATCGCTAGATGTCACGTAATAAATACGAGCATCACAAAGAGCGAGACAAATTGGTGGAGTTTGACAGAGCTTACATACCAACGTAGACTTGTCAGAAAGGGCTCCGCTGATTGGAAATGGAGTGATGGCAAACCCGCTCCACTCGGTTTGATTAGTACGGCCTTCATTCCTACACTTATAGTCACATGCCGGGTTGGGACATTGGAGATGTCCGGTACATGCTGACTTGCGATACGTCAAACCAAAATCGTTCTTGATATTTGTTGTCATTGTCCTGCACCATGTATGTCCGTCATATTGTTTACTCATCCCATCAAGGTCACCTCCAAACTGTCGAGGAATACCCTCTGGGAGAGGTGGTAGTTCAAATATCATGTCTCCATCATATTTTGGAGGCAGATACTTCACGCGATTCAAATCCAGATTATCTATATCTATTTTAGACAACTCAGATCTGGACCCCTTCCTTCTACAAGTTTGACGGATATGCATCAAAATACTACGTATGCTTTTTGATTTTGGATGGACTGGGGGCTTCCCTGTGGATATAGATGGAGACATTTGGGATCCACAAGGGAGTGGAGTAGAGTGATTGTGATGAACCGACTCTTGTGATATGAAGGGATTACTTGACTCTCCTAAATTCACATCTGAGACATCCTCATCGTCCGTATCACTAAGAATGTGGACACTTGGAATTGACTTAGTGTCTAAACCAGGAACCAATATTGTATTGTCAGACTGGTCTAAAGGAGTTATGACTGTCGTGGATGCACGAGCAGACATTTGAGCATCTAACATGCCGAAGACTTTAAATGAACCAGGACCCAAATTCCAGACAAATCCAATGGCATCACGGTCCTTTACTTGGTAAATAGAGTGCTTGTGAACACCATTACTATCAAAGACTTCATGTTCGACATGAACTGTTCCACTCTTAAATCCAAATCGAAGGCAGAGCAAAGCTTCACTAACACAAACTATACCATTCTCACCAACGTTCATGACAAACGGGACCCCTCCTTGACGCGAA
>CADCWO010000081.1 GCA_902806435.1 uncultured Synechococcales cyanobacterium
AAGTTTAGCAAGGAGTGGGAGCAGACAAAGGTAACGACTCGTTTGGTGATGGGTTACTTCAACTGGATGTGGGAACATAGTCGCTTTGGTAATACTGCTACACAAAGAGCAGGTTTAGCTTTAGAATCCTGGTCTTGGCATGGCTTTGCCACCTTTCCCACACTTCTTTGATTCACAACCTTTATAACCTCAACCACTTTTTGCAACACTACCCTTAACACTATTCGCAACTTTGGAAACTATTTGTAAGCCTTATATTTTAGGAGCGTTTTATGACATTTGAAGAAGCCTTAGCGGTTACCACAGCAGTATTAGCCCCCCGATCCTTAAGCGGACTGCAAGCTGATGTTTTTCAAGGAGCCTGGAACAAGCAGTCCTATCTCAAAATTGCCCTTGAACTGCATCACAGAGAAGGTTATATCAAAGACGTTGGCGCAGAACTCTGGCAATTGCTGACTCAGGCATTAGGAATAAAGGTGACAAAACTGAATTTGCAGGATGCTCTGGCGCAGTATGTTCAGCAAAGGCAAATGCGCGACCTGCATACATTTTCGCAGAAAAGACGAGTGGACTGGGGAGAAGCACCGGATGTTTCCCAGTTTTGCGGACGCCAAGCACAGTTAGCCACCTTAGAGCAGTGGGTGATACAAGATTGTTGCCGGCTGGTGGCGATCGTCGGTATGGGTGGTATTGGTAAAACGCGACTCGCGACTCGCTTGGCGCAGCAGATTGCTGAACAGTTCGAAGTTGTTGTATGGAGGTCGCTGCGGCAGGCTCCGCCCCTGCTCAATTTGCTAACCGAGTTGATGCAAGTGATCGCGCCTGATCAATCACTTTCACTTCAATTAGATGTAGCGATGCGTCAGTTGCTAGAGCAGTTGCGCCGTCATCGCTGTCTGCTGATCTTCGATAACGTGGAAGCGGTTTTGTCCAGTAGCGAATTGGTGGGGACCTATCAAGCCGGCTACGAGGGCTATGGTTGGCTGTTTCAGCATTTGGGGCAAGGACGGCATCAGAGTAGTGTCTTGCTGACGAGTCGTGAAACTCCAACAAATGTTGCAATTCAGGAAGGACCAAAAGCCCCCGTGCGGTTGCTGCAACTGGAGCGGTTGTTAATCGAGGAAGGAAAAGCAATTTTGGCGGCGAAGGGGCTATCTGTTCAAACGGAACCGCTGCAAGTACAGGAATTAATTGAGCGCTACCATGGTAATCCACTGGCATTAGAGATTATAGTAATGCCGCTCAAAGACTTATTTGATAGCAATATTTCCGCTTTTTTGGCCCAAGAGACGCTCTTGTTTAAAGACATTCGCGATCTACTAACCCAGCAGTTCAATCGTCTCAGTTTGTTAGAGCAGCAGGTGATGTACTGGCTGGCAATCAATCGAGAAGCCGTGAGCGCAGCACAGCTACAAGCAGATTTAATGCCTTCGGTTTCTCAGGTAGAGTTGCGGGATGCACTGGGATCGCTGGACCGGCGCTCACTAATTGAAAAACTTAAGCCGACCTCAGCAAAGCCTGCTGCACTGATGAAGTTGAATGGGGTTGGGTATACTCAGCAGCCTGTGGTGATGGAGTATGTCACCGAACGCTTGATTGAACAGGTTTGCCAGGAAGTTGTGCAGGCAGAGATTATTCACCTCAGAAGCCATGCGCTGCTAAAAGCACAGGCAAAAGACTACGTGCGAGACGTGCAGGTGCGGCTAATTGTACAGCCCATTTTGACGAAACTGCTAGAGCTGCAAGGAGGCAGTGAAAATTTGCAGACCCTACTGCTGCAACTGCTGAGGATTCAGCAATTACAAGCCCCCTTGCAGCCGGGGTACTTTGCTGGCAATGCGATCAATCTACTGCGCCAGCTTGGGGCAGATTTGAGCCATTTGGACTTTTCAAATCTAACGATCTGGCAGGCAGACTTGCGAATGATGACTTTACAGGGGACGAATTTCTGTAAAGCTGATCTGAGCGGCTCTATTTTCACCCAGGCTATTTCCGAAATTTTGTGTGTTGCCTTTCGCCCTGATGCGAAACATATTGCCACGAGTCACGGTAGCGGTGAAATCTGTGTGTGGCAGGTAGAAGATGGACAACTAACTGCCGCGTTTAGGGGAATTGCGTCCCCGGTCAACTCGCTCGTCTTCACGCCAGATGGTGAAACTTTGATCGTCAGCGGTCAAGACGGAATCGTGAAACTGCTGCATATTTCGTCTGGCACAGTTCGAGGCAAATTACATGAGCACACAGGCGCAGTTTGGAGTGTTGCCATCAGTGCAGATGGTCGCCTCCTTGCTAGTGGCGGCGAAGATTTAACGATCAAAATCTGGGAAATGCAGACGGGGAAGTGCCTGAAAACCCTGGAAGGACTACAGGGTTGGCTGGCTTCGCTTGCCTTCACTCCTGCTCCTCAAACTCCAGACGGGAGCTATCACTTAGCTAGTGCAGATCGCACCATCCGGTTGTGGAATATTCAAACCGGGCAGACCTTGCATATCTTTGAAGGACATACACATGGGGTGTTAGCTGTGGCATTTAGCCCAGATGGTCAGCAGATAGCAAGTTCGAGCGTCGATCACACGATTCGCCTGTGGGATGTTCAAACTGGGCATGAGATTGCAGCTTGGGAAGGACACAGTAATGCCTCTGCCTGGACGCTTGCCTTTAGCCCCAACGGTCAAATCTTAGCCAGTGGCGGTGAAGACCAGACCGTGAAGCTGTGGGATATTGAAACTCAGCAATGTC
This sequence comes from uncultured Synechococcales cyanobacterium, assembly GCA_902806435.1. GTDB lineage: Bacteria > Cyanobacteriota > Cyanobacteriia > Thermosynechococcales > Thermosynechococcaceae > CADCWO01. The sequence continues at coordinate 2,740 of CADCWO010000081.1, forward strand.
ATCGCACATTGCTGGGGCACACGGGGGTGGTGCAATCAATCGCATACAGCCTCGATGGGCTGACCCTGGTCAGTGCTGCGTTAAACCAATCCATCCGCCTCTGGGATGCCCAAACTGGACACTGCCTCAAGACCTGGCAGGGATACTCTAAAGGGGTGTTCTGCGCCGTATTCCATCCGAATGGGCGAATGCTGGCCAGCTCTCACGGCGACAATATGCTGCGGCTGTGGGACGTGAAGACCGGAGATTGCCTGAGTTGTTTGTCAGGACACACCGATCGCATCGCGTCTGTGGCGTTTAGTCCTGATGGTTGGCTGCTGGCAAGCGGAAGTTTTGATCAAACTATTCGCTTGTGGGACACTCAAACTGGCAACTTTTTACGTGCCCTCCGCATTCCTAGCTGGGTAAGTGCGATTGCCTTTAGTGCAGATGGGACACTACTGGCGAGTTCAGGTGTTGATCGAGCTGTGCGGCTGTGGGATGTCCAGACGGGGCAATGTCTGCGAGTTATTGAGTCAGAGGCTAACTGGATCCCAGCCGTGGCGTTTAGCCCAACGGAGCACTGCTTAGCCAGTGGTAATGAGGACGGAACCGTGAAGCTTTGGAATACTAACACTTCCGATTGCCTCCTGACGCTAGAAGGACACACCAGACAGGCGCAGGCGATCGCATTTGACCCTGCAGATCAAAGGCTGGCGAGTGGCAGTGATGACCATACCGTGAAGTTATGGGATCTGCAAACCGGGCAGTGCCTTCAAACCTTGCAGGGTCACACCCACCCGGTTGTGAGCATCAGCTTTCATCCCCAAGGAAATCTAATCGCCAGTGGCGGCTTAGATCAGACCCTTAAACTGTGGGATCTGGAGCAGGGAATCAATATTGCCACCTTGCAAGGGCATACGAGTCCAATTCGTTCAATAATGTTCGATCCAGAGGGGCAAATGCTAGTCAGCAGCAGTGATGATGGCACGATTCGTCTCTGGGACAGCGGCACCGGCGACTGCTTACGAGTCTTGACTGTCGCTCGCCCCTATGAAGGCATGAACATCTCCGGCGTGGCGGGATTAACGGACGCGCAAAAGGAAACGTTACGGGTACTGGGCGCGATCGAAAATTAGCTAGTACATCTTGGCACCACGCCTGAGGGTAGCACTTCAACCCTAGCTACTTCGAACTTTTCCTCGCCCAATTTTTAAGCACTGAGTTAGCATAAATGGCTAGCTGAACTCGGTTTTGCAGATCGAGGCGATTCAACAAATGAGTAATGTGGGTTTTGACTGTTTCTTCAGTAATGTAAAGCTGTTCACCGATCTCACGATTGGTAGAGCCATAAACAATCAGACGCAACACATCCTGTTCACGAGGAGTCAGTCGAGCCAAGTCTAGTGAGTTTGACTTTGGACCAATTGCATCTGTGCTTGAGACATTAGCAATCAGCTTCTCCAGCAGGCCCGGTCCCATTTGGGTGTACCCACGATACACAAACCGAATTGCCTGCGCCAGCTCCTCAGAAGGCATATCTTTGAGTAAATAACCCCTTGCTCTTGCTTGCATAGCGTCAGCAATGTACTGGTCATCATCAAATGTGCTCAATACCAGGACTTTAATATCAGGAAACTGCTGACTGATAACTCGTGTGGCTTCCCGACCATCCATGGCAGGCATTCGTACATCCATCAGCACCAAAGCTGGTTGTGCAGAAGCTACCTGCTCCAAAGCAGCTTCACCATTGTTGGCAACCCCTACTACTTGCAAATCTGGCTCTAGCTCCAGCATTGCTTTGAGCCCTTGGCAAATGAGAGTTTGGTCGTCTACCAGTAAAAGGCGAATCATAATCAGACTTCTGTTAGATTGTGCTCTTATTAACCCTGGGCTTCCCCCAACAAAGTGGACACTTCCGTAAAGATGAAAACAGAAGGAGGATGTCCCCATGCCACCGAGAAAACGCAGGAAGTTTACCACTGAGCAAAAAGCCACGGCCGTGGAGATTGCTAAAACCTCTGGCAAACCCATTGCTCAGATAGCGCAGGAAATGGATTTAACAGAAAGTGCCCTACGCCAATGGATAAAACAAGCTCAAACTGACCACCGCCAGGACCCTCAAGGACCGCTGACTAGCCAGGAGCGCCTTGAACTGCAACGGCTGCGCCGGGACCTCAAACGGGTGGAAATGGAGCGAGATTTTCTAAAAAAAGCCGCAGCCTTCTTTGCCAAAGAGAGTTCGTCGGAGTTTACGAGCTAATGGAGGCACAGAAGGCTTACTTCCCGATTGCTTTGATGTGCCAGGTCCTGTCTGTCTCGCGCAGTGGATTTTATGCCTGGAAACATCGGCAACCTTCCCGCCGCAGCCAGGAGAATCACATGCTGACGACCCAGATTCAGCAGGTCTTCCAGCAAAGTTGTAAGACCTATGGCTCTCCTCGGATTCATGCCGAGTTGTTGGCTCGGGGGTTTACGGTGGGACGGAACCGGGTAGCTCACTTGATGCGACAGATAGGACTATGTGCTCGCGCGAAGCGGCGGTTTCGAGCTACCACAGACTCCAATCATGATTGGCCTGTAGCCATCAATCTCCTGAAACGCCAGTTTCATACTCCAGAACCAGACCTAGCTTGGTGTGCTGATATCACCTATATTCCCACTACCGGAGGCTGGCTCTATCTGGCTGTAATCTTGGACCTGTTTTCCCGACGGGTTATCGGTTGGTCTATGGCCGCACATCTCGGGACACAGTTGGTACTCGAAGCACTCAATGCTGCTCTGGGGCAGCGAGTGCCAGCTCCAGCAGGGCTGCTGTTTCATTCCGACCGGGGTGCTCAGTATGCTAGCCACTCCTATCAACAGGCTTTGAGTCAGGCTGGGATTACCTCCAGCATGAGCCGACGGGGAAATTGTTGGGATAATGCGGTGGTTGAGAGCTTCTTTAGCACCCTTAAAACCGAATTGGTCTATCGCGCCCCCTTGATGGCTCCTCAAGAGGCAAAAATAGCGATTGCCCAGTGGATTGAGGTCTTCTACAATCGACAGCGACGTCATTCAGTTCTCGGTTTTCTGACCCCTTCCCAGTTTGAGCAACAATACCTCAATACACTTAAACTAATCTCAGCCACTTAAGTCTACTGTCTACTTTTTTAAGGAAAGCCCAGAACTTGATGTGTAATGCCATCAGGCGCCGTTGTACGGCAAAGGCCATAAACTCCTCTCCTCGGTCCGTCTGTAGTCGTTGGATAGGGAAGGGGAACTCATTGATCAGCTGGTCAATAAAGCTCAAGGTATTCCCTGCTTTTTTGTTGGGGTAGAGCCTGACGATTTTGAGGCGAGTACAGTCGTCGATAGCGGTGTATTGATAAAGCTTAGGAGCAATTTTGCAGACGTCCATTTGGACTCGCTCACCAGGAGTATCTTTCTGATAACGTTTTTTAGCTTTACGGGGCCGACGAGTGGCCTTGAGGTTTTTTTGTCCTAGTTGGGTGAGAACTTTGTGGATGGTGGCAGTCGACAGCGAGAACTGATGCAGTCGTATAAGTTCACTTTGAATCCGCCGCGGTCCTAGTCTGCGCTGACGCAGGCTGACAATCCACTGCCGATGCTGCTCCAGCACCTTAGGGGATGGGCAGTTCTTCGGACGACGGCTTTGGTCTTGCAGGCCTTCTAAGCCTTGTTGCTCGTAGCGCTGAGTCCATTTACGCAGAGTGGGCCTAGAGATGCCACAACGTCTGCAGCTCACGCTGGCATTCCCAGTTTTCTGATATAGCTGCACCCACTGCAAGCGCATTTTCACTTTTGCATCCATGTCAACTTCCCATTACTGCCGGAACATTAACATGGAAACTATGTTTACGATTCACACATACTTGTTTAAGCAGGATTTGCAACGCTTGGTCAATGAACTCAAAATTGAGATTCGCATTGCTCACTATCCCCCCTATACCTCGAAATACAATCCGATCGAACACCGTTTATTCCCTCATCTGACCCGAGTATGTCAAGGGGGCATCTTTGAGAGGGTTGAAATCGTCAAAGACCTGATGGAAAAAGCCAAGACACAAACCGGGTTAAGTGTCTTTGTGACTATCTTGAACAACTTTTATCAAACAGGACGCAAAGTTACCGAGGAGTTCAAGCAGACGATGGCAATTGTGTTCGATGAGTACCTACCAAAATGGAACTACACTGCCAAGCCACAAGCACTATGATTTCCGGTCTTATTTAATCCATAATCCGAAGAACTTTGAGCGAACTCTATCTCATGCAGAAACTAAAATTAACCTCTGCTTTGTCAGGCTAATGCTTAAGCGGCTTGCAGCTACTTCCTGAGATCTCAAATGGGTTCTATAGTGGAACTGCTCGATACCATCCCTGGAGTGGGACGGCAGACGGCAGAAATGATTGTCTCGGAAATTGGTGTTGACATGAGCCGTTTCCCCAGCGCAGCATATTTAGCTGCTTGGGCAGGACTTGCTCCAGGTAATTATGAAAGTGCAGGCAAGCGGCTCTCCGGTAAGACTCGCAAAGGTAACCACACGCTTCGTTCAGGCTTGATGCAGTCAGCTCATGTGGCATCCCGTTCGCGCACTTATCTGGCAGCTCAGTATCGCCGCATCGCCGTACGTCGGGGCAAGAAGCGGGCAACGATGGCTGTGGCACACTCGATTCTAGTGATTGCCTACCATTTGATTCAGCGCCAGGAGCCGTATCAGGAACTGGGTGCCAATTACTTTGACCAACAGCGTCCAGAGTTCACCACCAACCGATTGGTCAAACGCTTAGAGAAGCTCGGTTATCAGGTCTCACTCCAACCTCAGACATCTACCTCGGCTGCCTGACTCATGGGGTGGATTTTCAAGTCAGTATCGATATATCGCTGGGTCCAGCATTATGCACCGGAGTTAGACAAACGATGCAGGCCCCATCTGCGTTCTACCAATGATTCTTGGCGGGTGGACGAGACCTACATCAAGGTCAAGGGGAGCTGGAAATATCTGTATCGAGCTGTGGATTCAGATGGGAGCACGCTCGACTTTCTACTAACAGCTAAGCGGGATGCCAAAGCAGCAGGGCGCTTTTTCCGCAAGTCTTTGAGCGCTCCTCACACTCAAACTCCCCGTGTCATCACAGTCGATCACAATGCGGCTTATCCAGCTGCTATGGAGAGTCTCAAAGCTGAAAACCGCCTACCGGAAGGCACTGAACTACGACAAATTAAGTACTTGAATAATATCGTAGAGCAGGATCACAGGTTCATCAAACGTCTGAGCAAACCAGGAATGGGGTTTCACTCCTTCAACTCGGCAAGACGAACTTTGAGAGGCTATGAGATAATGCACATGATAAGGAAAGGACAGATTCAAGAAGTTGCAAGAGGAGCTGTTGCAGAACGGGTCAAATTCATTGAGCGAATTTTTGCAGTGGCTGCTTGATTAACTCCCTTTCACAGCAGTCTTTATAACCTCAACCACTTTTTGCAACACTACCCTAAATATTGGCAACAGCGCATCAAAGGCTTTGCGGTTCAATCCGTTTAATGCCCGCAACAGGCGATCCTGTTTTAGCACTCGCTGAATATAGCAATCCCAAGTCAGTTGTGAGAACCTAGAGAGGACTCAAACAGGGTTGCGAATGCTTCTATGCTAGAAGACCTCAATCATTTCATTGACTCTAACCCGGATGCACGTGAACTCAAGCGTGCTATCGCTGTGCAAATGTTTTTTAAGGGATACAAACATCGAGAGATTGGTGAGAGTATCGGTGTGAGTTCAGGCTTTATTAGCAAATGGACCGGGCAGTACGAACAGTTAGGCATACCTGGCCTGAGACTGGGGTATTCCGGTTCCGTCGGTTATCTCGAACCTGAGCAACGGCAGTCGGTGATTGCTTGGCTAAAGGGCAAGAACTACTGGAATCTGGCTGAATTGCAAGCGTACATTGAAGCGGAATATGAGGTGGTATTTGACTCTCAGCAAAGTTACTACACCCTGTTTGAGCAAGCTGGAATTAGTTGGAAGAAAACGCAAAAGCACAATCCGAAGGCAGACCCAGCATTGGTAGAGAAAAAAACAGGCAATTACAGCTTGGCTGGAAGCGCATCGGCATGAGATCGTTTCTGGAGCACTGGTAGTCTTCTTTGAGGATGAATGCCACCTGTTATGGGGCGATCTGTGTGGATATGTGTGGGGCAAAACCAATGAACGCATTGAGGTGCCCATGACGAACGAACGCTGCAAGCAGACCTACTATGGAGCCGTTGATGTTTACACTCAACAGTGCCTGATTCAACCGACTGAGAAAGGCAATTCTGAAGGCACGATTGCCTTTCTCAAGTATCTGCTGACTCAATATCCCAACAGTCGCATTGCTTTAATTTGGGATGGAGCGACCTACCATCGCTCCCAAGCGGTCAAAGAATACTTGGAATCAGTCAATCAAGGACGCGATGAGTCCAACTGGAAAATCACTTGTATGCGCTTTGCGCCCAATGACCCCAAGCAGAACCCGATTGAAGATATTTGGTTGCAGGCAAAGCGATTTATTCGAGAGTACTACCACTTGTGTCAATCGTTTAATGCCGTGAAGTTCCTCTTTGAGTTTATGACGCACCGCCAAACCTTTAACTTCCCAAAGCTTTTTTCCTATGGCTGTTTCTCATAACTCATTTAGGATCACTATATCTAGCATCCTTATTGTCTTATCGCTACTCTCTATTCTCGTTTATTTCCCGACAAGTCTAATACTTCCAACCATCACTCAATGCCACAGCAGACGGCATCCGCCTTTCATTAAGTATCACTAGTTTGAACCCAGACGAAAGTCATAGATAGATTTGCTTATTAGTCAACGAAGGTCAGAGTCAAGTTCCCCATTTCGCTGAGGCAAAGTTCGAGACGTTCTTCAGATGTTTCTCCCTGTTCAAATTCATATCCTAAGAGCAGCTCAGAGATGAGAGGAATACACGTTCCATTCAACGACTAAGGAAAAAGGAGAACAAACCATGAATTACTGTTTCCTAAATGAACTGCCCCTAACTCGCAGTGCCACAAAGTGGACCCCAGGAATAAAGATCAAAGAGAAGGAAATTAAAGCAGAATATTCGTGCTACAAGACCAGCTAGAGGTAGCCTCTAATTTGATAGCGGGCATGCTGGTCAATTTAACGATCTACATTGGCCAGCAGTAAAGACAATGATGAAATACAAAAGTAGCTAGAGGATGATCTCCTCGTGGTTGCTCATGACTTGGCTGCAAAATTGATTTGCTACTGTAGCCTTGCTCTAGCGGATGACTAGTGGATATACAGGCTAAAGCCCAGTGCGTCGGGTGGCAGCCTTACTGAGTTTAATCTAGAGGCCAAACCAGAGGTTAGTGCTGCATCAGATTCTGGCCCAAGTTTATGGACTTATACAAAGCTAGATGAGTAATGATTTGAGCGAACTGCAGAAAGTCCAACTCTTCAATCGGTAATAGTCCGTAGCCACCCGATAGTGCAAACTTTCATGAACAACTTCAGACCCTTCGCCCGAAAAAGTTCCGAACTACGCCAACTAATTTCACTGGTATATCTGATGTCTGAAAGTAGTAAGTTCGGCAGTTAGGAACGCCGAAGCTTGAAACAGTCATGGGGGGATATCATTTTGGCAAAAAGAGGATAAAGCCATGAAGCCTCGCTGTTAAGGTATTGTGTACGAGTACTATCCGTCCCACCATGAGGTTGTTCCTCGGTCGGTGCAGATACCACGCTATCGAAGTGGTTTTTACATTCAACAGATGCGCTTTGGCTAATTTGAGTCAAACTCACACTGAAGTCATGCATTTACCAAATAGACCATACATAGTCGGATGTGAGCAACAGGAGTGATGCGATGCATAACCAACGGATGGGAGTGTTATACGATCTCTACTGCCTAGGCTGGAGAAATGGCTCCCTTCAGTACCTTCCTCCCCTTCAACATCGGTTGCTTAGTCTCTTTCTTTACTATCGCAAAGGCTATAGCGAAGGTTTGAGTGAAGGCAGAATCATTTGGAACGTAAGCGATGAAGGTAACGCCATTAGGTGAACGCGGTTTTTGAGGACAGGTTAGCCAATCACCGTCCTCTAGAGGGCTTGCCATAGTCTTCAGAATTCATAAACACTTGTTGTACCACAGCACTAGAGCTTCTCTAACTGGACAGCTAGTATAAAGCAGAATAATTTATGGATGATCAAAGAACGAAACTGTTCCTCACGGGAATACTACTCCTGGGCACGGTGGGACTGCTAAAAACGCAATCTACCTTCTCATTACCGACCAGCCAAGCCCAGCCAAAGGTCTCCGAGAATGACCTTTATCCTTATCACCGAGGCAGTTGGACAGGAAACTTGCAACAAGTTGGCTCTCAAGGTTTAATCCTTTTGTTTATCGACTCAGCAGGCAAGCTGCACGGAAGTTATGAATCTAAGGATGGGCTCCACTTCGCTCAGATTAGCGGGCACCATCGCGGGAATGATTTCCACATGGCTTTCAAAGCACCGCCTGGTGCCTTAACGCAAGCCAGAGCTCCCCTTAATGCAACGGCAAAGTGGGAAGGCGTGAATCGCTTTTATCTCTACGATTCAAGCAAGACAGGTCATGCGTCTACCTACATGTTTGAGCGCCCGCGTTACTACTTGCCTAAGCGAAAGTCCAATTCTCGTGATCAATAGAACACTCCCGAGCTGAATGACAAACTTCGGAGCGTCCTCGTTATGCATCTTTGAATTTCGTAAGGAAAATATTGATATGTTTGTAAGAAGTCCGCTTATCACTATCTTCACCTTTTTGGCTCTTCCCGTTCTTGCCTACGCAACTTCGACTGACAGCCTTTATTCCAATCTTTCTGCTGATTATTGTAAAACCATCGAAGTTGAGCAGGAAACCGGCGATTCTGTGCAGAGATGCCCCGGCGTCGCAGGTCATAGCTTGCTTGTACAGGATTATGATGCTCGTCAGTCTGTGACCATACTCACACCGGATGGGCAGCAGCATCCGCTCCGTTATCCGTCCGTGATCACGGCGGCTTTCTCTACAGTGGGGAAGAAAGCAGAATGGCGAGTGAAGAGGAAGGACGGGAAGGTGGTACCCATTGCGTTGATTGTACGGGTCTATGCCCATGAGAATCCAGCTTCACCAAGCGAGAAAACGTCCTATCTAGCGGTAGCGAAGATCATGGCAGAGAAGATCTGTGTGACAAAGAGGGTGAAAGCTGGAGCAAGAGCGAATGAGGAAGCACGGCGAGCGGCAGACGCTTCAGTCACCCAGGCTTGTTTGGGCGGGCCGCCTAATGGCGAAACGTAGCACCGGTAGCTAACTTGACCACCCCAGCAGCGGACTTCATCCGTCTGCTGCCGTGATGCGTTGGGCTTCACAGATGCTCTAAAGTCTGGTCCAACAGGTTTGACTACCGAACTGGTGCAGCGAGACCAGCTTCAGGATTGTTGATTCCAGTGAATTGATGAAGCAAGGTGAGACAGTATGCAGCACGGTTTACCTGCTGAGCAGACCGAAATTCTCCAGATTACAATCCTGGCTGTTGGCTCAAGAGGGGACGTGCAGCCCTACTATGCTTTGGCTCTTGGTTTGCAGCGTGCAGGTCACCAGGTACGGAACGCAACTCACTCTAACTTTGAAGCATTCGTGAGCCACCAGGGTTTAGACTTTGCTCCTATGACGGGTGATTTCAATCAGCTTTTGCGATCAGAAGGCCAGAAATTACTGGAAGGACAGCGCGTCAAACTTGTAAGCGATGAGCTGTTTCAACAACAATTGACCGATGCATGGGCTTCTTGTCAAGGAGCCGATGTAGTTATTTTTAACCCCCGGCGACGTGTGGATATAACATCACAGAGAAGTTGGGAGTCTGTAAACTAAAGTGTATCAATGGTCAAAGCCAGCTTGAGAGCTGGATAAAGTAAACCAAACTAGCCCAAGGAGAAGGCTATGACCATCCGACCTGAACTAATCGACGAACTGCTTGAAGAGTGCCCCAATTCTGAAGAGTTACACAGAGAAGGCGGCCTACTGAAACAACTGACCAAAGCCCTAGTCGAGCGCTGCTTGGGAGCAGAACTGGACACTCATCTTGAGGATGCTAAACGAATCGATCTCCTCAAGAGTGACCGCCGCAATGGACACAGCCGCAAAACTCTCAAGGGGGAATTTGGACAAGTTGCAGTTGGAGTGCCGCGAGACCGCGGTGGAGACTTCCAGCCTCAGCGTGTCAAGAAGCGACAAACACATTCCAGTGCTAGAAGGGCTGAGACGAGAAGCGACTTAGCAAACCTCCTACCTTGAATCAGATTTACGGATCGGCCGTGGGGCAACGGGCAATCTATTCGTGTTTGCGCGATCGCCGTTGCCCGCGATTAGCCTAAGGTCATCCTGAAACACGGTTGTCAAAGATAATTACATAAAGGATAAATCAATGAAAACAGGAATAAATCGACAGTTTCGTTTGGCAGTTCGTCCTGTTGGCGATATCAAGGAAAGCAATTTTGAGTATCGAGAAGAGCCTATTTCTAGCCCTGCTGATGGTGAAGTGCTGGTACGCACGATATATCTGTCGCTAGATCCGACTAATCGCATTTGGATGAGCGACATGCCGCAATATATGCCTCCAGTGGAGATTGGGCAAGTCATGCGCGGTGTTGTTACTGGCGTGGTAGAAGAATCTAAAAATCCCAACTTTGAACCAGGAGATTTGGTTTCTGGTATGCTTGGTTGGCAAGATTACACAATTGTTGCAGAAAATAACATCCTTTCTCTCACGTCACTGCCTAACCCTCTGCCCTATTCACTCACCGCATTTGTTGGGCCACTCGGAGCTACTGGTTGGACAGCTTATTTCGGACTTTTAGATATCGGACAGCCCAAAGCAGGAGAAACTGTAGTTGTTTCCGCAGCAGCAGGGGCAGTTGGTTCTATCGCCGGACAAATTGCCAAGATTAAAGGTTGTCGCGTCGTTGGGATAACTGGTAGTGATGAAAAATGCCAGTGGCTGACACAAGAACTTGGCTTTGATGCAGCAATTAACTATAAAACTGCTGATTTGGAAAGTGCGATTGCTCAATCGTGTCCCGATGGAGTTGATGTGTATTTTGATAATGTTGGCGGTTCTATTCTTGATGCCGTATTAACGAAGATTAATCTGCATGCACGCATTCCTCTATGCGGTTTGATCTCAACCTATAATGCAACTGAGCCTATTCCCGGTCCGTATAATTACAACCAGATTCTGATGAAGCGTGCTCGCATACAAGGGTTTATTATTCTTGATTATCTTCCTCGATGGTCTGAAGCCATAAGAGATATTGGACAATGGATCGACCAAGGTAAGATTAAACATGTTGTTGAGATTGTCGAGGGCTTAGAAAATGCACCATTAGCCATCCTCAAACTGTTTGACGGCAACAAGAAAGGAAAACTGATCATTAAAGTTTCAGAAGAACCTAGCTAATCGGCATCGTCAAGTTAATGGGGGCGACGGCTTTGTTGCAAAAACAGACTTCATGGTAGGGTGAGAGGCTTGTGTCTGTGGAATCTCTCCTTCGTGTTCAAGTCTCGCTTGTTCAAGTGGCGGCACTTTATGCCTACCATCATCCTACGCTGTGTGCGTTGGTACTGCCGCTACTCCCTCAGGGTTGTGCGGCAGGTAAATGTGGGATTAAGTATCATACGAAAGAAGAAAATTAGCTTTGTGCCCTAAAGGTATGCCCTGTCTACT
>CADCWO010000082.1 GCA_902806435.1 uncultured Synechococcales cyanobacterium
TCGCTCGAAAGTCAACGTCCTTTGGAGCTCACAGCCGATTGCAATGAGGGAAAGCGAAGTGACGGGAAACTGTCACGCTTCGTTTGGGGAGAGGGATGGAGAAACACGCAGGTTGAAAGACATGAAGGTGCGCTCTGTCCCTACTCTATTTAGCCCACATTGGCAAACATAGCCTTACATGGAATGGAAGAACGGATCAAGCAGTATATCGACACTCTCCCCTGCGGAGAAGCCGGAAATAGGAGAGATGCCCGACGGGCACTTAGCCTCGTCCGGTATGCCGATGACCTGGTGGTCCTGCATAAAAATCTAGCTGTGGTTCTCAAATGCAAAGAAATCATCTCCGAATGGTTACAGGGCATGGGTTTGGAATTGAAATCAAGCAAAACCCGCATTGCCCACACCCTTACCTCCCATGAAAGACAGCCCGCTGGGTTCAACTTTCTAGGATTTAAGGTAAAGCAACACAGGGTAGGACAAAACCGGTCCAAGCGAGGATTCAAAACCATCATCACCCCCAGCAAGGAAAAGGTTAAAGCACATTACCGGAAAATCGCCGAAGTAATCAACGCCCATAAATCAGCACCACAGAAGGCAATCATCATGAAATTAAACCCCATGATTAGAGGATGGGCAAATTACTACTCGACGGTATGCAGCAAAGACACCTTCAGCGACCTGGACTATCAACTCTTCCAGAAGCTTAAATGCTGGGCAAAGCACCGTCATCACAAGAAAACTCTAACGTGGACATTCAGTAGATACTGGGTCTTCACAAATGAGAAAAACTGGATCTTTGCTTTAACAAAGAATGGGGGAATAGAAGCCCAATTACCAAGATACAGCGACACAAAAGTTGTTCGACATATCAAGGTTAAAGGAAAATTATCACCCTATGACGGCGATTTGATCTACTGGAGTACAAGATTGGGTAAAAACCCTGAAATGCCTAAAACAGTATCAACTCTACTGAAAAAGCAAGATGGGAAATGCCCTCACTGCGGACTGATATTTCGAGAAACCGATGTGATGGAAGTAGACCACATCATCCCAAAATCGCAAGGTGGAAGGGATGAATATAAAAATCTACAGCTCCTTCATAGACATTGCCATGATACGAAGAGTGTGCATGACAAGCACCAAATCACTGAGGAGCCGTGTGAGGTTAACGTCTCATGCACAGTTCTGAAGACCAGCAGGTAAGGAGACTTACTTACTGAGTTTAACCGTGGCAGGAGAGCTAAACCTGGAGCACATTCTGACGATTTCCAAGTCTCGCTGCCCTGCTCTGAGTGGCACTACCCACCTCAATCCGGGCGAGGAACTAGCAGAAACTCTTTTGGCATGGCTAACAGATGGGGCACCCCTACCAGAGTCACCTCAGAACAAGTGCGAACGCGTCAAAGTAGCACGGGAAGCCGTTGGCTTGGAAACAGAAGTGGTGAAGGCACTAATGCAGCAACATTACAGCCGCACCACTCGAGGCCAGCTCTCCTCTGAGCAACTGGATGCACTAGTTGAGATGATCGCGTCCAGCCAGAACGGGAAGCCCTAATGTCTTGGGGTGGAGGTGGCCCCACCCGTTTGTTCAAAACATTCAGAAACTAAGCGAGGAAACAAATGATTAACCACCAGTCCTCAACAGCCCAGCTTTACATTGAAGCACTCAAGCGCTTATTGGGATCTAATCCAGACGAGCAACGGAAGTAGCCGTCGATGTCCTTAAGGATTTTCTGGAGTAGGCGAGCATGAACTCAGCACTCCAGAATGAGAACACCCAGCTGAGGGCACATCTCCAGTGGCAGAGGCAGGGCCTCCGACCGGCCATTCATGTCGCACCTTAGGTGCGACATGAATGGCCATCACTGTAGCTATTTCCTTTGCCGAGGGCTTAGTTATAGGAGAACAAATAAATCATGTATAAAATCACTCAATATACATGATTACTTGAGCCTCACTTCTTCACGCTGAGAAAGGTCTAGAGCTTCTGCTTGTTGTAGCGCTGAACTGGGAATCATGTACTTAACACCAAAATGTACATGAAGCAGGAGAATCACTGCATGGAAGCGGCGGTCGCGCACCTGGACCAGGCAATCGAATGCCTTCAGGAGGAAGTTCTCACGCTTAGAAGGCAAGGCATCAGAGCAGGGGCAATTGAGTCTTATCCTCGTGGGGGTCGCACTTACTACAACCACACGTACTACGAAGCGGGCAGACCCATCCGGCGGTATCTGCCTCTGAAACAAAAGGCCCAGGCTGAGGCGGAAATTCAACGGGGACAGCAGGTAGAGCGCTTAGAAGCGGCGATTGTCTTGCTTGAGCAGGCACGAGCATCGTTGACTTCTCCCTGAGGGCACGCAAACCCTAATCCATCGTATTCAGCTCAGATGTTCCCTCCTTGGGCTTGCACGTTATTAAGCAGAAGGAGATGTTCGCTGCAACCTTTACATCTTTTACATCTAATCGGCTGCGATTTACGGGTGGCTATGAGCTGGGTAGGGCGTATCTGATTCCTAGAAATCCGGGCGTCAGTAAGTGGCTGAGGAACCTCAATCACCAGGGTGCAGAAGTATCTTGATCGCCTGGCGAGCGCATAACTGGTTCGGGGGACTAGCCTCCCCTAGAGTTGATGAGCCAACCAAGGGCTCAAGAGTAGAAATCACAAATCTAATTGGTAAAATAGCGATGCAAATCAACATCCAGGCCCCTCTAGAGCAGGAGGGACAACCCGGCACAGATCCAGTACGCACTTACCTGCAAGAGATTAGTCGCATTCCTCTGCTGAGCCACGAGCAAGAAATCGTCTACGGCAAACAGGTCCAGCGAATGATGAGGCTGTACCAGACGAGGGCAGCACTAGCCCAGGAGCTAGAACAGGAGCCAACCACTGCGGCATGGGCGCAAACAACAAACCTAAGCCTTAACGAACTGCATGTCGCTCTGATGCAGGGCCAAAGAGCAAAGCGCAAGATGATTGAGGCCAACCTGCGCCTAGTCGTATCGGTTGCTAAGAAGTACCAGAAGCGGGGGATAGAGCTGCTGGACCTGGTGCAAGAAGGTTCCCTAGGTTTGGAGCGCGGGGTGGAGAAGTTTGACCCGACCAAGGGGTACAAGTTCTCCACCTACGCCTACTGGTGGATTCGCCAGGGCATCACCCGCGCGATTGCCCAGCAAGCACGGATGATCCGCTTACCTGTTCATGTCAATGAGAAGCTCAACCAGATCAAAAAGGCACAGCGACAACTAGCCCAACAACTTGGCCGGACTGCCACTGTTGCTGAGCTAGCCAATGCGCTTGGCTGGTCTGCTAAAAAGGTGCAGGAATGCTTTGAACAGGCTCGTCAACCTATCTCTCTAGATCTGCGCGTTGGAGAGGCACGAGATACGGAACTGGGAGAGTTGATCGTGGATACCCGCTCTCTTCCGGAAGACTATGCGCAGCAGTCTGCTCAACGGGAGCACCTTGAAACAATGCTGAGTGAACTCACTCCCCAGCAGCAACGGGTGCTGAGCTTGCGGTTTGGCCTCAAAGGGGAAGTAGAACATACCTTGGCCAAAGCAGGAGAGCGACTAGGCGTCAGCCGAGAGCGCGTGCGGCAGTTAGAAGCATCAGCCCTCAAAAGACTACGACTGCAACAAGAAAAACTGTTCAGTGATTGAAGCGAAATTGTACTGCTCCAGGAGCAAAGAGATGATTCACAATTTGAGCTATGACTCAACCAAGCCTGAAGACGACGATACTTTAGACCAGATTGCCCCTCAGCTGTGGCGGTTATCACAGGAGCAGCAGGTTGCCATAGCAATTGCTGCCTTGTACGAAGCCTACGAGCCGGACCCCATCTCCTTTGACTATGTGTGCTGCTCGTCAGAGCAATACGACCAGTGCATCGAACTCATCCAGCTCCTCTCCCTAGCTGGAAAACTTGCCCTGTGCAGAGCAATTGTCGAACATTTAGCGGTTGCAGAGATGGCTGGAGAGGGAGCGACAGAGCCACAGAGTCAACCTCAGGCTTGCTTAGCACTGGCAATTGATGCGGAGAGTTAGAAAATGC
>CADCWO010000083.1 GCA_902806435.1 uncultured Synechococcales cyanobacterium
AGCAGATGCTTGATCTGCATGAAGTGCATTCACCCCATCAGCAACTTTCTGTACCCGCAGATCTGCTGTGACGGCAGAATCCGCCTTCCAGTGGTTGATCGCCTCAGCCAGCATGTTGAGCTTTTCATCGCTGATGATTCGGGTTGTTCTCTGCTCGATCTGTCTGACGGTCTGTTGCAGAGTTGCAACGAGTTCAACCAGTGGTTTATTGTCAACTGGCTTGATTGATTTTGCTTGTTGAAGTGCTTCCCTTAATCCCAGGAGGGGTTGTTCGATGGCTTCAGATATTTGTCCTTGTTGGATGGCTCCCGTGAGCTGTTGTTCTGTAGCTCGACTAACCGCTTGATCAATGCTGCTAGTTGGCTCACTGAGTCGTCTGATTTCTCTTGTGAGGTTGCTACGGTTTGTAGCTCCTTGGTGCAGTTGTTGATTGAGTCGGTTAAGTCCTTCAACAACTGCCCTAAGTCCCCCGATGGTTTCTTCGACAGCAACTCGGTTAAGCGCTCCACGAAGTCGTTCAATGGACCCTGAAGCATCAGCGGGAACTGGCTGCACTTGTTGTCTACTGCGTAGATCCGCTCTTCCATCCGGGTAAGCTGAGCCTGAATATCTAAAAGCGTTGCGGTTGGTGTGATTTCGTTGCTCATGATGTTCTCCAAGTAGTTCTAAAGGGTTTTGCTGAGCATTGGACTGCTTCACCCAGCCTTTAAGCTTTTGCAGGTCTTGGGTGTAAACGCTTAACTCTTTGGTCTGCCGTGAGATTTTGACATAGAAGGGTTCACGGGCTGAGGTGGGGTCACTAGTTGCAGAAACAATGACCCGCTTCTGGGACTTTGACTGCGCCCGATAAGAGGTAGAAACCAGGCTGTAATCCACTGCTAATGGCAGTAGCAGGGAAACCTCCTGAGTTTTACCTTTGCTATCGGTAACGCTCATGCTCGTTCCTTCAATGGAGGAGACCGTGAAGTGTTTGCCATTGATGCGCCCCTGTTCCTTGTCTGAAGCAGTCCATCGCAGGTTATCTCCCACGGCAATTTCAATCTGCTGAGCATGAAATACCTCCTTATCCTTGTACTGGCTAGGGTTGAGCCGATAAAGCCGCCCCCCATAAGAACTGACAAGCAGCTCGTCTCCTTTGCGCTCCTCAACTTTGTAGAGCTGCCCTTTTTGTAGTGAAGTCGTGTGATAGTCCCGATGCAGTTTGATATAGTCCCCAGCCTGGTAATTCCTCGCCTGCCTGGATTGCTCATCGGTGAACTGCCGGGATACCAGTTGCACAGCCTTGACCGATTCGCCCAGTTGTCCTTCTGCCTTTAGTCCGGCCCGGATGGTCTTGGTAATGCTCAAGCGCTCAGCATTAGTGCCAGTGACAATCAATGTTTGGTTTCGTTCTTTGTGGGAAAGGGCAAGGTATGCTCGCGCGATCGCGCTGGCCCGGTCCTTCCGGCTAGCCAGTTCTGTGATGTATCCATTATCATTTAGCAGCTCCAAGGCCGCGCTGCCGTTACCATCAGCAATTAGCTCTACTGCTTGTTTTTGAGTTGAATTCTGCTGGCGGATGATCTGACGAATGCTATGAGTTGTTGCGCCGTGATTAATGAGCGACCGCAGGGGGCTGCCCGCTTCAACACTGGAGTTCTGGCCCTTATCCCCAACTAAGAGGAGACGTGCCCCAACTTCTTCTGCTTTGCGTCCAATGATCTGCATCTGACGAGCGCTCATCATCCCGGCCTCATCAACAAGCCAGAGCTGATTCGGAATGGATTCCGGTTTACTTAAGACCAGGTGCTCAACGGTATTGGTCTGGATGCCAAGTTCTGTTTGAAGTTGGGCGGCAGCATCAATAGTAGGTGAGAAGCCTTTCACCTGCACCCCTGACCCTTCCAGTTGCCGCGCTAGCTCTCCTAACGCCCTGGTCTTTCCCACCCCAGACAACCCATGAATGATCTGGTGAGTGTCCGATGAGGTGAGTGCCCTGTGAATTGCCTCAGCTTGACCTGAGTTGAGTCCAGTCCCTTCTAAGTCAGGGTTAGCGAGCAAGGGAGTAGCTGCCCCCTGTCCTTTCATCCAGCGTTGAAGCGGCTCAATTTCTCGCTCCAGGGCTTCAGCCGTTGTGAACCTGCCTTCACCGGCATTCAGCAAGGACTGGTGCTGATCAATGGCTTGGCTAATCTGCTTATACGACAGGCCCTCGGCATGAACGTGCTTGAAGGCATAGGCGCGGATATCGTCACGACTGAAAGAGACCGACCGTTCTGAGAGATGTTGAATGGCACTGTTGACTTCACAGGTAGCTGTCTCAACGTTGGGCTGAACGTTGATAGGGTGATCCAGGACTGGCTTACCCAGTTGTTCAGAGTGGGCTTCTTCTCGCCATAGGTCTTGGATGTCTTCTAGCTTTTTGCCACTCTTACACTTGGCCTGACGAGTGGGTAAGACTTTCTGCTTCTTATTCTCAGCATTAACGGCTAATCCGTCTTCTTTAACGGCCTTGACAATCGCTCGATTGCGCTTGGAAAACACTTCAATATCGTCTCTGCTGTACCCCTGCAATTCAAAGCCATGCTCAGTGTTGTAAGTGCGGTATCCTATCGCCTGTACCTTCTCCGCTAGCTGCTGGCGATAGAAGCTCCCGATCCATTCTGCTTTTGCCAGGGACTCATGGCACAAGGAGCGCCACACGCCATTGGGTCCTTTCGTGCCGTTCATGATCAGCATGTGCGTGTGCAACTGCATGTCCCCATCACGAGAGGTGTGATGTGGCATGAGAACGGCGAGGAGCTTCCCTGTATTTACAGTCTGACGAACGCCATTAACCTGAATTCTAGTCTGGGCAAATTCCTTCTCCATTACGGCCAGGGTGTCTTTGGCTGCTTCCATGTGGCAGTCAAACAGCCTCAAGTCCCCTTCCAAGTGCAGTGCCATCGACACACTCTTGGGTGCAGAGAGCACGACATCATGAGCGAGTCGTTCTTTATCGTCTGCGTTAGGTCGTTCACCCCGGATGCGTTGACCTGAACCCGGTAGCGCCCCCTTGAACAGGGATTTCAAGTCTTCACGGGCAACGTGCCCCTCCAGGTGTTCTTCCTGGGCTGAAGTGCCTGCATAAATGGCCCGTGTCATCCGGTCCACCTCAGAAGGAGACTCAGCTTCACCGTAATAGCGCTCCTGAGCATCTACAAGGGACTCGTCTTCCTCATAGTAGTCTTCAGATTCAGCCGTAACAGTACGAATTGTTCTCACAACATCTTTCTCGGCTATGCACTACACCAATTCAGTTGAGCTGGACCAACAAAGTTAGATCACGACCGGGCTGAAGCTCCCGCTTAGCTCCTTGCTACGTACTACAAAAAGTTTCAAAGTGAAGTACGAAAAGTCTTTTTTTGGCCTCCAGTGAATTTACGTGTTGCGACCTCGCAGTGGTGATGGGTGTGGTGCAACTTGCACCCTGTAGTTTGGTTATACAAATCCGCCTCAAAAGCGAACGAATAGGGCATTGTGATCACAAGGAAAAATTTTTCGGTTAAATTCGTTCGGCTTCAATGAAAATCCTTAAAACCTGATACAGATGCATACCAATTGGTAAAATCGCCCGTTTTAGAAAGGGGTCAAAAGTGTGTAGTTATGTAAAAGGAGAATTGATATGTCACTGACGATTGCATTTGATGCCGGAACAAGTGGGAGCAAGGTTATTGCTGCCTATAGATCTAGTGAATACCCGTTCGAGCCAGTGGAAAATTATTTCCTGGTCGATCCGTCTGTTCGACCACTCACTAAGCAAACTTATAAGGACTTGCTTGATTACGCTGAGGATGGTGTTGGCCTGGGGTCAAACCTGGTTTCGTACATTGACCCTAAAAGTGGTGAGCGCGTTTATTGGGAGGTAGGCGAGACAGCTTCCCGGCCTGGGCTATTAGCAGTACGTGATCGCAAGTTCGAGAAACTACTTGCTAAGGTACTGAGCTTTTTAGGATATCTGGTGCATGTGGAGATGCGGACTACAGAGCTGATCAAGTTAAAGCTGGGGGTGCTGTTGCCGTTTGATGAAATTGAGGATCGACGGCTACTAGCTCAATGGCTACGGCAAATCCTGGGAAGAGTTGAGGACGAAGACAATCTGGGCTTTGAGTTTAACGGGATTGCGATCGCAAACGTTCGCCTAGAAACAATTGACTGTAAACCTGAAGGATATGGAATCTACAAGGCTTACCCAGGGGATCAGGTGGCGGTGCTGGTCATTGGGCACAGTGATTCAAGCTGGCTGTATTTCAACAAGGGAATGCTTAATGCAAAGCTATCTCGAACTTTGCCAGAGACAGGGATGCATGACTTTATTCGGACCTTGAGCTTCCCTATCACCTATGAGTTGAGAGCAGCCCAGCTACTAAGCCAGATGGGGAACAAACTAAAGGCCAGTATCCTAGCAGAGCTAACCCAGACCAAAAGTGATGATGAGATCCAGCACCTACAGCAAGCCATCCAGGAAGCAAAAGCACAGTACTGGGTTGATAGGCGAGCTGGCTTCAGTTCGCTGAATGTATCGGATGTGAGACTAACAACTGTTAGTGGTGGGACTGCAAACTATTTTTCAACCGAACTCAATCAGTTATTTAAGGAGCTGTTCGGTGTCCACTTGCACTGGTGTAAATCCCTGATGCTGGAATTCTTTGAACGCTTCAGGATTGAGCGCAAAAGTGACCTGTTGCATCGATTTGCCGATTGCTACGGGTATTATCGAACGCTGCCAGGGGTTAACCCGTATGAAGTGAAATCTGCTGAGGTGGTTGGAGGTGCCAAAGATGCCTAAGCAGTACCCCCTAAAAATTGATACGAGCTTTACTGATACAAAGCCAGCGGGCTTAGCGGCAAAGTATCTAAATTCAGGAGAGATCCATCCCAGAGCGGGGATAGAGATTGCGATTAGCTGTTTGTTTGCGCCATTAGGAGCAGCCATTAATGGCGCAAGCCGACAGGAAGTAGAAGGAATTGTTGCCGCATCGCGTACTCAATTTGAGGTGTTCTGTGCTCTTGCTTTAAGCCGTTGTCAAGAAAAGTCGTACGCGGACGTTCGGATCAACCCCCCTTTTCCTAATACTTCTGTAGCAGTAAATGCTGACAAGTTCGATGCTGATGAAAACATAGATTTTGATAATGAGGAACTGTCCAATGAATGACGCACTAAAAGAAATTGCTAGGAAGTACGCAGTCTCAGAAGAAAAGATTTCACAAATCTTAGCTGGGATGAAGGTTAAGGATGTCCAGAAGCCCAGTAAACCTCAGCTAGAAGGATTTGAGAAAGTTTGCACCCTGCTCAAAGAGGGGAAGCCGATGGAGCAGGCGTTGGCAACCATCTTGGATGAAGCTAAGAATGGCAAGCCTGAAAGGGCTCCTCAAACTAATGGCAGTGCCGCTCATTCTAAATCCCCCCAGACAGAACTCTCAGAAGTGAAACTTGATGAGTTTATTCTTGCTCAAGGGGATCGGGCTGCTGATGTGACGCTCGCAAGCTTACCGGATATTGCCTTCGAGGAACAGCAACGCTTAAAAGCGTTGTTTGTGCAGCGCTATCGACAGCGAATTATGGAACGGTTGCAAGACCCTGAATACCGGCAACAATTTGCAGCAGCAATCGAGGGTGAAGATATGGGAAAGTTAGCGTTATTGAACAACACGACCTCGAATTTCGCCTTGCCCAGCAGTTCGTCTTCCAGCAGCTAATTATCTTTGTCAACCACCATCAAGGGGCATTGAAGACCAGAAAAACAGCGCTCCAACTCAAAGAGGACGAATTCAAACAGAAGTTGCGCCATCGCCGGATCATGCGGCAGGAGTTGAGTTTGTTGTTTGGCTCACTGTTTCTTCTAGTCCTTGCCTTCTGTGTGGGGCTGAGCGTGGGGGCAGTTGCTGGCTTTAATGGTGCGGATGGAGTGATTTGCACCCAGGGCAATGTGCCGTGTAAGTTGCTCAGGTTGAGAACCCCAAAGATGATTTTGCCAGAGGAGAAGTAGTTAAATACCAGATTTAAAGAAGGGCTGGAAGATTTTTGCTAAGTCGAATCCAGAGGTTCTTGCTCGGTTGCGCCCAGAAACTGTGGCAGCGATGGTCTGAGACCGGCCAGAGGCCATCGCAAAGAATCTTGACTTCATGATGATTGGTGAAACCGTAGAGGATAAGAGCCAAGCCTGGAGCAGGCTATCTGAATAGATTGAACTGCCGACCTGTACTACCAGCAACTTAGATGACATGCGACGGTCTTCGGCCAGCCATAGGCCATCGCAACAATGTTCAAGGAGGAAAGCAATGCCTTTGTCGAATTTGACACACGATCATAAATCCGTTGGGGCCTGGAGAAATCGAGGCCTGGTTCGCAAGAAGTTGGACGACTTCATAGGTGCGATGCGAGATTTTACCGAAGTGCTCTGGCTGCAATTAACCTCTGCTGGGGCCTCCAGGCAACAGAATCAACCTGCGCCAATCAACCTGAGTCAACAGGAGTATGCTGCTGCTCTTGCTGCTGGATTTGAACCGGAAACTGGAGAACAGCTTTTCTACCGCCCCCACATTCAGGAGTTAATCGAGGAATACCAGGAAGCTGAGGGCAGACAAAAGGAATCCCTTCTCTATCTAATCGGTGCGGAGGGTGGAGTAATCACTGCTGAGGATACCGAAGAGATCTACATGCAAGTAACTCCCAAACTACTTGAGCGTCACTGTCGGAAAGTTAAGCACTTTATTGCTCAGCAGCTTCAGACCCCCATTGACCCCTGCCCAGAAGTCTATTGCGAACTGCACGGCTTGATCGCCATCTTTATCCATAAACGGGTGGAGTTAGGCAAAGTAAGGTACGGCTATTCTCTGCGTCATAGTGAATGGCTTATTCCAGATTCAAACCCCTGGGAGCCTTTCACTGAGCCAGGACTTGAGGGTAATGCAGATTTTGAGCGGGTTTTAGCGAATGCGAGGGGTGCGGTACTGGATCACAACCGTCGATTCATTCACTCTGAGTTGCATGAGCATGTCCTCTTCGGGGACTATTGCCCTGAGGTAGCGGGAGGGATTGCAAGCAGATAACAGTTGAAGGAAAACCCGCTGGCAAAGCAATTCTCGCAAAAATACATCCAGCACATCTCAAATCGCAGTCCGGCCTGGATGCGACGACGGGCGTTGTGCCTTTTTCTCTGGCTGAGACGCGATTGTGTGCTTCCGCTGCTGCCAGCTCACCATGCGGATCATCTCCACTACCGCAACTTAGGTCACGAGCTGCCCGTCCGGGATATTGTTCCGCTGCACTGCAAGATGCACAATGTTGTAGGGGCGATCCGCAAGACCCCGCTTAGACCTCTGCTGACGCTGTACCTGCGGCTGTCCTATCTGGCGTGGATTGGGGTGGAGGTATATGCAGTCTGGTGGGTGGTGCAGTGGGTGATCAACCACAGAGGGGCGTGAGCGGTGCGCTACAATCCCAAGATGGCTTCTTAATCAGCGATGGCCTTTGGCCGGTCGGAGACCATCGCGACAATGTTAGCTAGCGGCCAGCGCTGGGGAGTCAACCTCAACCCAATCGCGATCGCTGGTGGGTTCTGGGATAGGCAATCCATCTTCTTGAAGGCCTTCGAAGTGCAACTCTAGCATTTCTTAGGGTTGCTGCTTCACCCCTTCTAGAGCGCGTCTATTCGTTAGGGGAGTACATTAGTTTCTTCTGCATTTTAATATGAGGCACACCCGTCATGGATGATGCAAATACCTCACCGACTGGTTCAAAGCCAAATTTCTGATAGAACCCAGTTTGAGTGACCCTGGCATTGAGAACTAGGAGCGCTGTTCCTCGCTGAAGCGCCACCTCAGCCAGTGCCTTTAGGATACTCGATCCTAATCGTTGCCCCTGAAATTCTGGCTCAACTACCAATTGATAAATCTGACACTCATTGGAGCTATTTTGAGCTAAGCGGCCATAGGCCAGGATGCGATGTTCCTGACTGGTTATGATGACAACATGCAGATCCTGTTGCTCCTGCTCGTCAAAGATAGATTCAAACGGGATGTTATGGTTCTGATAAAACAAACGGTATCGAAGTTGAGCAGCCTGGAGATATTCACTACTGCCATACTCGATAACCTTGATATACCTATTAGGTGATCGAGTTCCAGGCACCTGCATTAGTCATGTTTCAAGTAATACGTTTGAAGTGGACAGCATCAAGATAAAACACCTGACTTGAGTGAACTTGACGTAGGCTTCCTACTCTCCTAAGCGTAGGATGTGTTCTTCCTCTAAGGTTGCTCCTGTTGCGGCACAACCAAGGACATCCGGGGCATAGGCAGAATAGTTGCCGTTGGTTTTTTCGATTACAATCGCGTAGCGCATCAGCTCCCCTCCTTTGGAAAGAAGGCAGCAGGGGAAATATGAAAAAACTGGGCCAACTTCTGGATGTGAGAAACGGTCAGGTTTCGCTGACCACTGAGAACTGCTGAAACAATCGATTCTGTTTTGAAGGCAGGCACCAGGTCTTTCTGCCGGAGGTTCCGTTCCTCAATCAGCACTTTGAGAAGCTCGACACCGTAGATATCCGGGATGGGGTAGTGGGCTTCCTCATACTCATAGACCAGAGTTCCTAACAGATTCAGGTAGTCCTGCTCATCAGGTGTTAGCTCAGGGCGATCCAGCAGAGCATTAATCATGCTTTGGGTTGCTGCTAACTGCTCCTCGGACTTGATAGGGCGAGGTGGGAAGTGATTGAGTAGGTCAGTGTAGGAAGGTTCAGCGATACCACGGGTCATTCTTCCAAGCCTCCTTGTCATATTCAGCGTGAGTGAGCACATGGCGGATAAAGACCTTCTGGTAGTTGAAGTCTACCAAAGCAATCAGCCGATAGTTGTTTCCGCCCACATTGAAAACTGTGAACTTGCCAACCAGATCTGCTGAGGGAAAGGTCTGACGCACATCAACAAAATTCCTCCAACGGACCTGAGCGGTCAACTTGTACCAGGTTCTCAAAGCAGCTTCAGCGTTTGGATGAATCTGCCAAAACTCTGTGAGAGCAGAGCGCGTAATAACATGCATGAGATCAAGTTGCTCGACTTAATCTTAGCAGATTGCGAAGTCACTAGCCAGTAATGTTATCAAAAACTTCAAGCAACCCGCGTGTAGTCGAACGCTCCCTTGATCTCGCTGTTCAGATAGCGTCCTTTTGAGGGAGTGGCTACGAACTCATCGAACCGCCACTGAGGAACTGAGAAATAGCGGTAGCGAGTCCCGCTCAAGAAATTCACTTGAAGGGTGCGCTCTATTGGGTCGTACCCGATCGCGGCAATGTTACTCGACTCGACCGGGAGCATGACGATTTCCCCTGGGTCTGCAATCGCGCTCTGAATCTGAGCAAACAGCTCACAGGGGAGGCCGTGACCAGCGCTAAGTACGCGCTTCCACTCCTGCCGCGAAAGGGTCAGCTCCAGCATCAGCGGTTGCAGCTCCTCTGAAGGCTCCCAGTCATTGCAAGGAAGGATGCCTACATCGCAGGCAGCTAAATCTGCTTCTGAGAGGCGAGAGCGGAATTTGTCCTGCATCAACCTGTAGCTGGGATTGACGGCGCATAGGTCTGGGTGGTGGTATTTGCACTCTTGGCAGCTAGACAGCATTGTTCTTCCCTCCTTGATTGTGAGTTTGCCAGTGAGATTGAGCAGGCTGAAAGGGGGCATGTGCCCCCCGGCTCTTTACTCGATGGACACTCCCCGGAAGGTCAGCGGTTGGCGTTTGGGCATCAGTGGGGTCGCTTCGAGATAGACCAGATCACGCTTGTCTAGCCCAGCGTTGATGTGGGCTTGGGTGAGGTCAATGGTCAGCGTTTGGGGTTGAGCCGTTGGTTGTGTCATTGTTAGAATTTCCTTATCGAGTTTTCGAGTAAAGAAGCGGTTGTCTGTGGAAGGGGAACCGCTTTCTTTATGTCTTTATTATACATGTATTTAAGATTATGTACAACACATTCTAAAATATTTTTCAGGAAGCTTCCAACAAAAAAGAGAGGCAATGCCTCCCTTCGGTTTTTATGAAATGTAGGGCGCTAGTGCTACGTGGCTAGGGCAGGTTGCTCATCTGTGACCACTTCTACTTCAACCTTACCGGCCCCTATGCGTTCCAGAAGATCAGAAATGCTGCGTGCTCCCACACCCTTAGCAATCATATGTAGCTTTGCCCAGGCGCTCTGCGTCACAGTCATGCTATGCCGCATCTTGTTTTCCCTTTTTTGTAACTCAAGCAATTGGGTCTGCCTGGAAGAGGCTGTGGCCAGTAGGTAGCCTCTGCCTAGCTGCTCTACAAACTCAGAGAGGCTAGGGCACTCTACTCCCTGAGCAATCACAAGCAATCGGTTCCAGGCAGCCGCTGAGACAGAGACATTCCGGTTAACCTTTTCCTCACCGTAGTAAACTTTTTTCCCACTACGATTGAGATTTTCGAGAGACTTTGGATTAAACCCTTGCGGTTGCACCCTTATTTTTTTGCGTTTCATTGTGAGCTTCCCCCCTAAGCCAGGAGCCTTGAGCGTTTTTCCCTGTGATAACTATAGTCGATCAGTACATATTTAGTTGAAAACCGGAAGAACAAATAAATCTGAATAAGTGTATTGTGGAAATACGGTAAAACATGTATAATTAGAGTATCAAGAACAAAGCAATTAACAACTGAATACCTAGCTGAACGGTCGCACAGCCCAGAGCTTACATAGGTGTAGGAGGTCACAGAGAGATGGCTATAAACCATAAAGTTTCTCTCACAGCATGTTGTTCTTGAAATGCTGCATAGGAAAAGCCCCCGCGTTAACGGAGGGCAGCTAATAATTAACACTAGAAGGATTATAGTCATGCCACACGAATTTGAAAGTGGGTTTTTCGTCCAAGAACCTGCCTGGCATCGCTTAGGCACCATTCTGAAGAATCCTCCCACTATCCAACAAGCAATTCTTGAGTCCGGCTTAAACTGGAAGGTTTTGAAGGAATCTATCTACCGCCTGGTGGAAGGGCAACCGCAAGAGATTAAGACTCACAAATCCCTGGTTCGAGATTCAGATCAATCGGTGCTGGGAGTCGTATCGAACCGCTACACTCCTTTGCAAAACCATCAGGCTTTTAGCTTTTTTGATTTCCTGCTGCACGAGGGGTCGGTAACACTTGAAGCGGCTGGCAGTCTTAAGAAGGGCCGTAAGGTCTGGGTCCTGGCCCGGATCAATGAATCAGGTCTGGAGGTTCAGGGGGGGGATGAGGTTCGTCCATATCTTCTGCTGCACAACTCCCACGATGGTTCTGGAGCGGTCTGGATTCAGTTCACGCCTATCCGTGTCGTTTGTCACAATACTCTATCCTGGGCGGCCTCTAGCGGTTATCAAGATGAGGCTGCCAAAAAAGCGATTCGCATCCGGCATACTGCTTCTATTCAGGAGCAGCTCGCGATCGCCAAACAGACCTTAGAGTTTACCAAACAGCAGTTCAGCCAAACTATAGATGAATATCGAGCAATGGCAGCCAAGCCTATGTCGATGAGCCTGCTGAGCGAGTACGTGGGGCAAATTCTACAGACAGATTCTCCCACTCCCACAGCGGCCTGGAAAAGCATCGCCCAGAACTTCGCCGCTGGCCGTGGCAATCAGGGCTTGTCGCTCTGGGATGCGTACAACGGGGTGACGGAGTGGTTAGATCATCAGCGAGGCCGCTCAGAAGCAACTCGCTTAGAATCTGCCTGGTTTGGGTCAGGGGCTTATTTGCGAGAAAGATCCCATCTAGAAGCGCTGGCCCTTCTTTAGATCCTGTCAGTTTTGTAGCCCCCTGGCCTACCAGGGGGTAGTTGAATGCTCAACACCGCTAGCGAGTTGATGCACCAAGGTGCAGCCACTTCTTACTCACCCTGATTCATCGGAAGACGGGGCAAGAGAAGCTGGTGGACCTGCTGACAGACAGCTATGGGTTCAGTCGAATAGGAAGTAAATCATGAAAACCAAATTCAAGATTGGTGACGTTGTGACTTGCAAGCAACGAGTGGAAGCCTACTACTCAAACTACGGCGGGGCGCCTGAGTGCTGGTTTGAGGCGGGAGATGTTGGTGTGATTGGAGCAGTAGATGTCCCATGTGTTCATAAAAACACTAAACACAGCTATTTTTACTGCATTGACTTTTTAAAGCCTGGAGTACCGTATCAGGAAAGGTTTCCAGATTGTCCCTGGCGTGTTTCGCTGTATGACGATAATGTTGTGCGGCTCCCTGATCAGTTACCAAGTTCTACCAAACTGCCTATTTGATGAGACACCGCAATTGAGCTGGCAGGCCAAAGCGGACGAGCTAATTGCTGAGTTGCTAAACGACTTATCGATAGTCTGCTTTCCAAGTATCAAGCGCATCCAAAATTACACGATAGGCCAGGGGAAGAGAGTTATAGGATAGTGCCTGCTGGCTTATGTGGCTGAGTAGGTCTTCTCTAAAATCCCCAATCAATCGATCTAGCTCAGAGAGAACCTTGTCAGTGTCTTCACTCACCGGGGCAAATACATCTTGAGAAAGAACCTGATTCCCTTGAGGCTCCGGGTGGCCCTGCTTAGCAGTTGTTGCCAAGCTCTCTTTTTTTCTACGCCTATACTCAGCCTGCTTTTGCCGCTGATACTCCCTATATTCCTTAGTATCGGCCCGCTTGCTATGAGCACGTTGAAGCGCCGCTCGACCTTTCTCAGACTGAGCGTACTTCTCGATCGCACGTTTTTGAGCTTCACTCGCGGGCATTTTCTACCTTCCAGTAGCTAGTAAATAAGCTAGCATTCATCGCACATATTTACTATATATAAGCTTTGTCTATATTTACCAGATCAGGCATAGGCAAAAATGATCATCAACCCTGTTGCATTTATCATATAGATACTTTATCATATATAAAGAGCAACAAAATTAGCCAGCCGGACAAGTAGCGGCAATCCCAAAACTGCTAGAAGGTGCAGCCGCCAGGGAGATCCTGATGCCCTTAACAAGGCTTGAAACTGTTAACACGTTCAATACTTTGCACTACAAACAGAGAGCGGTCCCAGACGACCAATCAAGTACCGCTCTCCCACTCACTTACATGAGGTAAATCAATCATGGCATACATGGCAGAAGTACAAACTGTCGAAGCTCATGGCATCCCTTGCACAGAGTACCGCTACCAGCCTGAGCATCCCACAGACTCAGAGTACCGCTACACCCCGAACATGAAGCTGATTCAGCGTGGCGAGCAGGACAGGCTGAGCCAGATACCCCCTCGCTTTGCGACAAGCACAGAGTACATGCGTGGTTACAAAGCCCCCTGTGCTCACTACCTGACCGAGATCCAGGATGACACCGCAGAGCGCAGCCACTTCTTGATCACCCTGGTTCATCGAAAGACCAATGAAGAAAAGCTGGTAGACCTGCTCACTGATGCTTATGGGTTCGCCCCTATTCGCAACATCCTCAACTGCCACGACTATCAAGATTGGGGCGTGTTTGAGGTACTGGATTTTGATTGTCCCTTTTAACTACTAACTCCACAAGGGCTAGGTGCTCCATCAGGCTTAGCCCGTTTCTTTTACATACAGGGATTTTAGAAATGACAACCAAACAAGCCTCAGTTGAAAAGGCTGCGGAAATAGCAGCCTCTCTTTCTCACTTCCACGGCTCAGAGACATTTTACCGACACTGGACAGGGAGGTTGACATACACGGAAGGGGCATTGTCAAGTTAAGTAGGTCTAAAACCCTTTGTTGAGAAAATTGCCTTTTTGTGAGAGCCGAAAGTCCCATTTTTCGATACCAAAATTGCTGACATTCTTAATAGTTACCCTATTGGGAACTTAACTTGACAATGCCGACTAGATTAAATCTACCCTGGGGTAATAGTCTTGACGCTGTGGAACCGACTACTAGTAAATCTAGGTGCTCGCGCAACTCAGGAGTAGCGGCTAGAGGTACGGTATGAACGAGAATGATTTTTTCCAACAGCTCAAGATCCTGTATGGGCGCGTCACCGCCCTGCGCAAAAATACCAGTGCCGCCCCCTGGCAGCAGGAGGCATGGCTCCCCTTTGCTTTAGAGGAACTAAACACCGCCTTTGAAGAGCTCCAGGTCGCCGAGGAGGAGCTGCGAGCTCAGAACGAAGAGCTGGCTGTTGCCCAAGCGGCGGTGGAAGCAGAGCGCCAACGCTACCAAGAGCTGTTTGAGTTTGCGCCGGATGGCTACCTGGTCACAGATGCCCAGGGAAAAATCCAGGAAGCCAACCTGGCGGCGGCCAGGCTACTCAACATTGAGCA
>CADCWO010000084.1 GCA_902806435.1 uncultured Synechococcales cyanobacterium
GAGCAGGTTTAGCTTTAGAGTCCTGGTCTTGGCATGGCTTTGCCACCTTTCCCACTCTTCTTTGATTCACAACCGTCTAATTCCACCAGCGGAGGATCAAAAGCTGAGACAGTCTGTCAGCAACGTTCGCGTGCAGAAGCGACGCCTGCGATTCTACGCAACACCGGACAATCTACCCATGTGGCGAGAGTTGCTGGCGGCTGATCTTGGTCTAATCAATACAGATGACTTAGCTAGCCTGCAGCAGTTTTTGCTCAAAGAAGATCCGCTAGTGAACGCCAGCCCTCGGAAGTAGCCATCGGTTGCTAACGCCTACAAGATTTCCCGTCCCAAATAAGGTTGTAGCGCTTCTGGCAGGCGGACAGTACCATCAGCCTGCTGGTAGTTCTCTAAGACTGCGGCCATTGTCCGCCCAACCGCTAAGCCAGAACCATTAAGGGTGTGGACAAATTGGGTGCCCTTTTGTCCAGCTTCCTTGAACCGGATACTGCCCCGCCGCGCTTGAAAGTCATCAAAGTTAGAACAGCTCGAAATCTCTCGATACTTGCCCGCGGAAGGTAGCCATACTTCCAAGTCGTAACACTTAGCGGCAGCAAATCCCAGGTCACCCGTGCAGAGTTCGATTACCCGGTAGGGTAACTTCAATCCCTGTAAAATTGCTTCCGCGTTTTGGACCAGCATTTGGTGTTCCTGCTCTGAAGTCTGTGGATGCACCAGCTTTACCAGCTCGACTTTATTGAATTGATGCAGCCGGATCAACCCTCTGGTGTCTCGCCCGTAACTTCCGGCTTCCCGCCGAAAACAAGGGGTATAGGCACAGTGGTAGATCGGCAAATCAGAGGCGGCTAGAACTTCCTCCCGGTAAAGATTGGTCACTGGCACTTCAGCCGTGGGGCTTAGCCACAGGTCGTCTTGCTTACACTGAAAACTTTCTTCGGCAAACTTGGGGAGTTGGCCTGTCGCAGTGAGCGACTGGGTATTGATTAAAACAGGAGGAATGACCTCAACGTAGCCTGCGGCAATTTGCTGATCGAGCATGAACTGGATCAAAGCTCGCTCTAGAGCAGCACCCGCCCCAATCAGAGTAACGAATCGGCTTTGGGCTACCTTGCCTGAGCGCTCAAAGTTGAGAATGCCTTGCTTTTCTCCCAACTCCCAATGGGGCAAGTTCACAGTTTGGGGAATGTATTCATCTCCCCAACGACGAACCTCAACGTTATCCTCCTCCCCCTTGCCAGTCGGAGTAGATTCACTTGGCAAGTTGGGAATGGTGAGGAGGAGGTTTTCTAAGTTTGCTTTAAGTTCTTTGGACTTCGGTTCCAGCTCGGCTAAAGTTGCTTTAATTTGGTTGGCTTCTTCCCGGAGGTCCTTCAATTCCGGGTCCTGGGGATGCGCTCCCGCTCTGATCCGCTCTCCCATCACCTTACCAATCACATTGCTCCGGGCTTGCAGTTGCGATCGCTCAACTTCGAGCTGTCGCTGCTGGTGATCTAGCTCTAAAATCGGTTGCAGATTGTAGCTACCACGACGATTGAGGCGTTCACTAAACTTCTGAGGATCGTCTCGGAGCTGCTTGAGGTCAATCACAAATCTTTTCCTGCGATGTCGGTCTTCTCTATGCTGCCAATATTTGAGAATATCGTATTTACCTAACTTATCCGCAACCAGCTCGGCTAAAAATCGCTCGACACCGTTATCGTTATTAATGTGATATTCCTCTAGCGAATAATGGTTTCTATGTCTCCTACTGCTAAAAGAGCATTGTTAGTCTTGGCTGATGGCACCAGCTATCCTGGTTGGTCTTTTGGGGCATCTGGAACGATTACCGGAGAAGTCGTCTTTAACACAGGGATGACAGGCTACCAAGAGGTCTTGACTGACCCTAGCTATTGTGGCCAAATTATTATTTTCACTTATCCAGAGTTGGGCAACACTGGTGTCAATCCGGCTGATGCAGAATCTGAGCGCCCACAAATTCGAGGAGTGATCGCTCGCAACGTTTGTTATCACCCTAGTAACTGGCGCTCGACCCAGTCTCTACCTGACTACTTTCAACAACACAATATTCCAGCGATCTATGGTGTTGATACGCGAGCGTTGACACGAAAAATCCGTACTCTGGGAGCGATGAACGGGGCTATATCTACTGAAATCCTCGATCCGGCGCAACTATTAGACCGCATTCAAGACATTCCTAGCATGACGGGGTTAAATCTGGTTGGGACCGTTACAACACCAGAAGTTTATGAATGGTCAGAAATGACTGAGGCAGACTGGGAGTTTACGTCGCGATCGCAAGCCTCCTCCGACCCCCTAGTAGTGGTGGCAATCGACTTTGGCATCAAACGCAATATACTACGCCGCTTAGCTAGTTACGGTTGTCGAGTGATCGTTGTCCCCGCTGACACACCTGCAGAGGAGATCCTGAAGTACAATCCTGATGGCATTTTTCTCTCCAATGGTCCTGGTGACCCAGCAGCTGTGACAGCAGGCGTAGAAACAACCAAAGCTCTGTTGAAAAGTGAAAAACCGCTGTTTGGGATCTGCCTGGGTCATCAACTGTTAGGTCGGGCTTTGGGCGCAGAAACCTTCAAGCTAAAATTTGGTCACCGAGGCTTAAATCAACCGGCTGGTCTTGCGCAACGGGTAGAAATTACCAGCCAAAATCATGGTTTTTCAATCAATCCAGACTCCTTACCAATGGCAGAGGTAGAAATTACCCACTTAAACCTTAATGACCAAACCGTTGCCGGATTGCGTCACCGCTCATTGCCTTTTTTCTCGGTACAATACCATCCTGAGGCTAGTCCTGGCCCTCATGATGCAGACTACTTGTTTGCCCAATTTATCCAAGCTATGCACTCCCATCGTCAAGCAATTGAAAATTAAGTCATTCCCTCTATTCAGTTTTCACTGTGGCAGTCGCGGTTTAACGAACTCAGTCTCTAGCAGGATGGTTTTGAGCAGGGCAAGGCTTTTAATACGGTAGACAACGCTAAGATAAAAAACCTATACTAGACGCTCAAATTGCGGAACTAGTTTTACTTGGAAGTAGGAGGAGTCTATTCCTGAAGCATTGACCCTGACCGTTAGTTTAAGAGGCACCCGCGAAGTCAGGGATAATTACCAACTATTTCGCCTCACAGGTTTACTTGACGCGTTCTCGGAACCTATTTTCCGCAAGGTACTGAGTCAATTTATTGACGAGGGTCCAACGGATATCATTCTTGATCTTTCTAAGATTGACTTTATTGATAGTTCAGGTCTAGGGGTTTTAGTCCAGCTAGCTAAGAAGGCTCAGACTGCTGAGGGCACCTTTCAAATTGTGACTAACGCTCGGGTAACTCAAACCGTTAAATTGGTTCGCCTAGAAAAGTTTCTGGCTCTACAGACTTCTGTGGATGCGGCATTAGAAAATGTGAGCAAGTCTAGTCAGTCACCAGATAAAGGCAGTTGATCTACAGCATGGTTGAGCCAGGCCAATATCTGTTAAACGTGTTGCCCTTGCTTTCTAGCACTCAAACTCAACAGATTTCTCCAACTGCTTTAGCGTACCTTGGTGATGCGGTCTATGAGCTTTATATCCGAACTCATTATCTACTTCCGCGTAAACGTACTCATGCCTATCATCAACAAGTAGTTAGCCAGGTTCGAGCTGAAGCTCAAGCTGCCTGTTCGCGATCGCTGCAACCTCACCTGTCAGAAGTAGAGTTAACTATCCTAAGACAGGGTCGGAACGCAGCTTCTAGAAGTTCCCAGCGAGTTGACCTAGCCATTTACCAGCAGGCAACGGGTTTTGAAGCTTTAATCGGTCATCTTTATCTCACTAACCCTCAACGCTTAGCCCAGCTTCTTCAGCTCCTCAATTTTGATGAAGTGTGAAGTAACTAGCCGTAATTGCAATTACGACCATTCCTGCAGGCTAAAGGATAGTCTTTAAGGCAAAAAAGCTAGCTGAAGGCTATAGAGCATAAAAACGTGGAAACAGGTTTTTATGCTCTCACTGTTGCCTCTATGGCTCAGCTGCCCTATCTAGAGCTGCCTTAACAACGACGTTCTTAACCCCTTTAATCTCCTTAGCTAAGGGCTCTATTTTATCCAGTTGTTGCTGGCTGACGACTATTCCTGAGACAGTAACCTCCCCATTTTTTGCATCTATAGTAAGCTTGCTCGCTGGCAGGTTTGCCTCTAGCTTTGAGCGAACCTCACTGGCAAGGTCGCTATCCGCCCTTTCATACTCGTTACCACCAGCATTATTTCGCTGCTCACGTGCTCGGATATCAGCGTTTAGTTGATCTCTACGTATCCTACTACTCGCATCTTCTTGGTTACCCTGAGCCTCTTCCTGGTCTAAGTCGCTGGGCTTAACGGTTGTGGAACCAGGAGCATCACTAGAAGTCTTAGCGTTGTTCTCACACGCAATAGCGCCAAGAAGCAAAACACTACTAAGAGCCAAGGACATTAACTTATTCATTTTTCTAGCCTTGAATCACAAAGACATGGATATGTTTAGGGAACCTCAATTAATTAGCTCATTAGCCATACAAAGCAGTTGAGGTACTACTGCACCCTCAAACATTTTCAATAAACTTTAAATTCGAGGTATCCCTTAACTAAGGTTTTTGGACTGCCTCCAACTGGAGAAACAATCAAAATAAAGCAGATCAAACTTCAACCAGCTCGAGGCAGAGTGGTTAGAGGGTATGGATTTTGTCAATGATGTTACGGCCTTGAGTATCTACATCTAGTTCTTCTCGACGAACCTGCTCTTGAGCTTCAACCATTTCTACATCCACCTCTTTACGAAGATTAACCTCCTCACGCACGAAGGCTTGCTTTTTAATCTCAACAGTTTCTTCGTAAACTTCGATGCGAGCCGTTTCTGCTTCGCCGAAGGTTGCTTCACCGGGGGCTACTGCTTGACCGGCATCTATAGGGGTAATGCGCTCTACAACAACCCGTTCTTTATCTACGGGAACTGAAATCCGTTCTGTTTTGGCTTCAACATGTTTGTCAATTCGGACTTCTCCTGCCTTGATCTGGTCTTTGTCTACAACGAGGCGCTCTTCATACAAACGAACCGTTTGTGCATCAGCCTCGACATAAGCAGAAGGAGCCGTCTCCGTGACTGGAGTAGGACTGACCGTTGAGCTTGCCGATTCAGGTAGATCATAAACGCCCCAATCTTGAACGCCATGATGGCTAAGAATAGACTCAGCCTGACGTAGCTCAGCTTCTGTACCCTCTAGCATTACTAGGTAATCGCCTTGGGAGATGCGATGGTGATAGGCCTTGGCTCGCTCTTCGGGAATTCCCAAACCGGCTAATGCACCAAGTAACCCCCCAGCAGCTGCCCCAATTGCCCCACCAGAAAGGGCAGTAGCGAGCGCAGTGGCTCCTGCACCTGCTAGCATGATTGGTCCAATACCAGGAATTGCCAAAGCACCTAAGCCGACTAGTAAACCAGTCAGTCCACCCAAGGCACCCCCAGCTACAACTCCTGTTTTCGCACCGTCATCGGCTTTGTTACCAACGCGTTCTTTAACTTCTGTACCAGCAATTTCATCTCTACGGTTGGCATCCTTTGCAACAATGGAAACTCTATCCATTGGAAAGCCTCGGTCTCTAAGTTCGCTCAGCGCTTGTTCTGCCTGCTGACGGTTTGGAAACACTCCAACTGCGCGTCTGTGCTTACCAATAGCCATGGTCGTCATCTCTATAAAACTCAGTTAAATTTAAAGACTATAAATACAAGTAGGGACCGCTACGGTCTTGATATTTGCCTTTGTCGTCCAGGTAAATATCATGATCGCTGCGACTTCCGGGAACATCCTCCTGGAGGGATAAACTAGAATTTAAGGAAGTCCCGTAGTGCCCCTAGGTAATAAGCAGGAACATCTTTACAGCAAATAATTTTCTCAGTTGCAGCTCCTCCTAGCTATTTCAAATTTCAGGAGCGCAAAAACTGCTTATCACTTTGCTGCTAGGAGCTATCACCATCATGAACGTTATCTTAAAGAAGTGATGCTACCGATACCATGGGCCAGAACAGCCCTTCTACCAGGTTGTATCGCCCTGGAGTCAATATCGAGGACTGAACTGCATGAGCGAACCTTGGTCTAGGGCAATCTTTAGCAGCAGCTAGTTATAAACAGGGAAATGGTATGAGTCATTAGATAATGAAAGAAGGCCCTACCTGACTAGCTAGCCTGTCAGCCAAGAGCTTAAGACTTCAAGTGTATAAACCCTTGCTACTTTTGTTGCATGCCAGCCATAACGGATCGGGTAAATCTTTTTCAAAAGCGTCAGGAATTACACCAGTTTCTTTTTAGTTGCCAGCAAAGGGCGATAGATAAGAATTGTTCTCAGATTGCCAGTATCTCTCTCGAAATTCAATCGGTTAATCCGCTAGACGTTCTTCAGGCGATCAACCAGCCGAACCAACGCCACTTTTACTTTGAGCAGCGGGCTCAAAGTAAAGTGATTGCTGCTAACGCCGTTACAACTGAGACACAAATAGAAGGACCGCAGCGATTTGTCCAGGCTAAAAAATTTATTCAATCCTGTCTTGCCAATTCGATTAGTGTAGGTGAACTGCATTTACCCTTTACGGGACCCCATTTTTTTTGTAGCTTTACCTTTTTTGATTGGAGTCGCGACACTGCTTTTCCAGCAGCGACGGTCTTTCTACCCCGCTGGCATGTTGCCAGAGCTTCAAACTGCTCGGTTGCAGTTGCTAATGTCCAAGTTGGTTCTGAGTCAGACCTGCAGCGACTGTGCGCAGAGTTGTGGCACGATTGGCAAGCTATCCGTTGTGTTCAGACAAATAGCTCAAAGGTTACGACCCACAAAGGTTATCTCCAGGAGCATGTGACGAATACGGATGACTTCAAAGCATCTGTGTTATCTGCCTTGTCATCAATTAAAGAGGGTGATTTGCAAAAAATTGTCCTAGCTCATGCAGTAGACGTGAGTTCACCTGTTCCCTTTGACTTATTTCAAACCCTCCAGACCCTAGGCCTGCGCCACCCTGAGTGTTATGTGTTTTCTACCAGTAATGGTCAGCAAAGTTTCATTGGTGCCAGCCCAGAGCGCTTACTTACCCTTCATAACCAACAACTGGCGACAGATGCCCTCGCTGGTTCTGCACCGCGGGGGAAAACAGCAACTGAGGACGCCTATTTTGCCCACGGCTTGCTCTCGAGCGCTAAGGAACGGCGGGAGCACCGCGCTGTCACGGATTTTATTGTCCAATGCCTCTCACGGCTTGGAATTGCCCCTCAGCTACCACCCCTACCTTACCTGTTGCAATTAGCAAACATTCAGCACTTGCAAACTCCTATTCGGGCGACAGTTCCCACCCACTTGCACCTGTTCGACCTTTTGGCGCAATTGCATCCAACCCCAGCAGTCGCTGGGGTGCCAAGGGATTTAGCGGAGGCACAAATTCAAAAGTATGAAACCTTTGAGCGATCGCTATATGCGGCCCCTGTAGGTTGGGTTGATCACCAGGGGAATGGGGAATTTGCTGTTGGGATTCGTTCTGCTCTAATCGATGGCTCTCACGCTAGACTTTACGCCGGAGCAGGGGTTGTGGCTGGCTCCGATCCAGCAAAGGAGTTGGCTGAAGTTATCCTCAAGTTCCAAACCCTGCTAGAAGCATTACGTTAACTAATCAACCTCAGCTAGAGCGTAAGCCAAAAGCTCAATTGCGACGCCGCTGGTGTCAGAACTACCGGTGATTAGAACCGATGATGCCATCAAGTCTTCGCGTAGTTTCGATCCTCAGTCAGCCAGGTAATCACTTGATGACCCAAGCGTGTACCCTCTAAACGATCAACTTCGCGTACGCCGGTGGGACTGGTAACATTCACTTCTGTCAAGTAGTCGCCAATAATATCAATACCAACAAAAACTAGGCCATCCCGCTGTAAGGTTGGGGCCAGTTGGGTGCAGATCTGGCGATCGCGTTCTGTCAAGTCACAGCGAACAACGCTGCCACCCGCAGCCATGTTACCTCGGAACTCGCGCTCCGCCGGGACGCGATTAATCGCCCCAATTGGTTTGCCATCTAGGAGAATAATTCGCTTGTCGCCTGCCTGAGCAGCAGGGAGATAAATTTGCACCATAACTGGCGTTTGCCCTCGCTTGGTACTAATCTCAATCAGCGAGTTCAAGTTGCGATCGCCCGGGTTGAGCAACAAAATACCTTCTCCGGCCTTACCATCCAAAGGCTTGAGTACCGCTGAGCCTTTTTCTTCAGTAAACTGCCGGATGATCGCTTTGTCGTGGCTAACAATAGTTTCGGGCACTGCCTCCGTAAACTGGAGGGCATACATTTTCTCGTTGGCGTGACGGAGGCCAGAGGGCGCATTGATCACCTGGGTTTTGTGTGGATCAATGCAATCCAAGATATAGGTAGCATAGAGGTAAGAGAGGGTAACTGGCGGGTCTTTACGCATAAAGACCGCATCCATACTCTCCAGAGGCAGTAGTTGAGGTAAACCTAAGGTATACCATTGCTCTGCCGCAACCCAACGGCCTTGAACCAACTCGACTGGCTTGAGGCTGACTGGCTCTAGAAGTGCCCAAGCCTTGGAGTCCACGACACTCAAGTGGTGAAGTTGCGTACTCCAAACTTCATGGCCTAGCTCCTGTGCCGCCTCCATGAAAGCCACACTAGTATCATGGCCGGGGTCAAGCCGTTCAATCGGGTCAATAATAAAAGCAAACTTCAAGGGATACCTTCGCGTTGCGGCATCTTCTATTAAACCGCTACCGGTGAAGCAGCGATAGTCTTCAATTGTAGTAGCTCCTGAGAGTCAATAAAACTGCATTCTATTGCAGGAGCGGGTCAAGTTTACCCTGATATTCGAGCTCATACAGGTCATCACAGCCGCCAATGTGCTGCTCATTGATAAAAATTTGCGGTAGGGATCGCCGACCATGCGCCCGCTCAGACATTTGAGAGCGGGCTGCCTCATCGCCATCAATCCCGTATTCAATCAATTCAACTTGCTTCTGGGCTAGCAGATCTTTTGCCCGGATGCAAAAGGGACACCAGGCCCAGGTGTAAATTTCAACTTTGGCCGCCATGATCTACCTCAAACCTTAAACAGTCTAAACCAGCGATTAGCCGAACAAGCTACCAACAGCACGGGTGAGGTTTGCTGGTTGCATGGCATCGGTTGCCGCAGTTGGTTCATAACCACAGTGAACCATACAGTCAGCACATTTGGGGTTACCACTGGCACGACCATAGTTGCTCCAGGCGGTATCTTCCATTAACTCCTTAAAGGTTTTGTAGTGGCCCTCATTCAGCAAGTAGCAGGGCTTCTGCCAGCCTAAAACGCTATAACTAGGGCTGCCCCAGGGGGTGCACTCGTAGTCTTTTTCTCCGGTCAGAAAGTCTAAGAACAAGGGGTTGTGGTTAAAGTTCCAACGTTTTTTACCCGCTTTGTAAGGAGCTAAAATTTCCCGGAACAAGGCCCGCGTCTGGTCGCGCTTTAGAAAGTGGTCTTGATCCGGTGCCCACTCATAGCTATAGCCGGGAGAAATCATCATGCCATCGACATTGAGACTGCTCACAAAGTCAAAAAATTCCTGCATCTCCTGCGGGTTAGTACCCTCAAAGATCGTCGTGTTGGTGGTAACACGGAACCCTTTGGCTTTGGCCGCCCGGATTGCCTGCACCGCTTTATCAAAAACGCCTTCGCGATCTACGCAGCGGTCATGATGCTCTCGCAACCCATCTAGGTGTACACTAAAATTTAGGTACGGAGAGGGCTGAAACTTGTCAAGACTGCGCTCTAGTAGCAGACCGTTTGTACACAGGTAGATAAACTTGCGACGCTCCACCAATCCCTGGACAATTTCACCAATCTGTGGGTGCAGGAGTGGTTCACCTCCGGGAATCGAAACAATTGGGGCTCCGCATTCTTCCGCCGCAGCAAAGCATTGCTCCGGGCTGAGCTGTTGCTTTAATATCTCTGCTGGATGCTGAATTTTGCCACAGCCAGTACAGGCGAGGTTGCAGCGAAATAAAGGTTCTAGCATTAAGACCAAGGGGAAGCGCTTGCGACCCGTCAGTCTCTGCATCATCAAATACTTACCAACTTCAATTGCCTGTTTGAGATTGACCGCCATTGTTCCTCCTCACACCTATCGTTGCTACTGACCTGGCAAAACCTAGTTGACCCACTGCCTGGCAAAAACGTTCCTGGCTGCCATTGTGCTTCTACTACTTTTTACTAATATAGTGTTTAACTCACGGCGGCGTCCGCTAACGGCAACTGTAACCACTCCTGAAGGTACACCCGTAGAGCTTGGGCAAATTCAGCCCGCTGGGTAAATCGTTCTGTGCGCACAGGCTTGCGGTCTTTATCTAAAGTCCAGCCGTAGTCGCTACTCAGGCGCAACTTGTTCTGCCAGTCGCTCACAGAAACAATCAGTTGCGCTGCAGGGCTATTATCATAGCCCTGCACTCGGAATACATAGTTAAAGTTATTCTGCTGCGCTGCCGCAACTGTCGAGGACTGACCACACTTCTCTTGTAGGCGCGATCGCACTTGCTCCACCAGGCCAGGTTGACTAATCTCCTCTAAGGTTCGTACGGCCAGCGTCAAGGCAAAATAAAATTCTTCAACGGGCACAAATTCGAGCTGCATGAGAAATAATACTGTCCAATCAACACTGCACCTAAAAGCATCTCACCTCCACCCCTTAATAGACGATCAATTGCCGTTACAGTGGTGAAAGAGTAAGGTGCAGTGAATGGCAGGACACTTGCTATTAGTAGACGATGAGCCTGGGCTGCGCGATGCAGTGCAGGCCTATTTAGAAGACAGTGGGTTTACAGTCGATGTTGCCGCTAATGCCCAGGACGGTTGGCAGCTCCTAGAAGCACAGACCCCTGAGCTAGTGATTAGCGATATCATGATGCCCCAGGTAGATGGTTACCAGTTCTTAGCACAACTGCGGCAAGATCCACGGTTTCGGGAGCTACCCGTGATTTTTCTGACGGCTAGAGGCATGACCACAGACCGAATTCAAGGGTATCAAGCCGGGGTGGATGCCTACTTGCCAAAACCGTTTGACCCTGATGAACTAGTAGCGATTGTGTCAAACCTATTGGGACGTCGAGCCACCACGGCCGAAGAGGACCAAACGCCAAATATTACTGATCTTGCCAGCCAGATTGCCGAAATTAAATCGCTGCTGACTAAGCGCGGGGCGATTTCTCACTCAGCGGCTACGGTCAAAATAGATCTCACACCGCGAGAACAAAGCGTTTTAGATTTAGTTGCTAGCGGTTTGATGAACAAGGAAATTGCCCGCCGTTTAGATACCAGCGTCCGCAATGTGGAAAAGTACGTCAGTCGCTTGTTTAGTAAGACAGGAACCAATAGTCGTACAGAGCTAGTTCGCTATGCCCTAGAGAATGGTTTAACCAGTTAAATGATTCATTATTGAAAACGTACCTCAGAGGGCTCTCATGATGTGGCTAGTAACTATTCACTGCTCAGAAGATAATTGGCGCACTCAAGCAACTGCTTTTAACGCGATCGCCGATAAATATCCTGCTCCAAGCACCAAGAAAATGCCCAATGGACAACGGGTTATGGAGTACCAACTCGAAGACGTCGGTGATGCAGAAGCCTTACAGGAAGAATGTAAGCAACTAGAAGGGTTTAGAGCTCAATTTGAGTCAATGTAATCAAATTTCACGTATTGGGTGACTAAGCAGTTTAAATACTCTACCCCAGACCTAGAACCAAGATTCTCTCTAGTACAACACGATGTTTAGAGTTGCCACCCAAGGTTTTACCCAGCAGTTTACACGATGGACTGATGCCTTAAATGCTGCTAAGGCTTTGCGGCCTAAGTGTAAAGGTCTACTGCAAGATATCCGGATTTTTGACGGCGAGAACCTGGTATGGGTATACGACAGGTTACACATGCATCCGCAATACATCGGGCCAGGTACTTACAGAAGATTGGCAATCTTATTTCTGCGAGAAGCGATGGAGGAAGAATCCCCAGTAGACCAAAATGACGCTTAAAGCTATTACTCTGGCACTACTAGTCCCACTGGTTTTGAGCCAAGTATAAAGGGTTTAAGTCGTACCTGAGTAACCAACCAGCGGACGCTATGATTGCTCAAAACTGAGAAAGGACCAATCAGCATTAGAGACTTGACCTCTGCACGAGAAATCTTAACATTGCCCCCAGGCTGCAACATTGCCGTCGATTGCGTAAGGTCTCTCAGGGTTGCATAGGCAAACAACAGCGGTAAAATACAGAATAGTCGAATCGGCACAGCCGGCTTGGGAATTGAAACTAGATAGGCTAAGGCCTCGTCAAGATCAGACCAGGCAAGCTCGATTAGCCCTGCGATCGCCTGGTGATTTTGTTGCAAGTGGTCAGGGCTCAGGATGGCCTGGTGGCTACTACCGTGCTCCTGTAAGGTTCGTTGGGGAACATAAATCGAATTTTCATGTTCCGCGTCCCAGGCAATATCTTTAAGAATATTGACGGTTTGTAAAGCCTCACCAAAAGCACCACAACGCTGGCGCAGAACCTGGTATTCCTCCAGCCCTACGTTGGGAGAGTGTTCGTACCAAAGGTCGGTTAACAGATAGCCAACCGTGCCTGCAACGTAGTAGCAGTATTCTTTGTACTCATCCAAAGTCTGAATTCGCAACCCTTGTGGATGAAGGGTAACGAATTTTTGCATACCCCGAACCATGTCGCTGACCCAATGCTGCACTCGTTCCTGTGAGCGCGCCGGGAGGCTGCGAAACATTGCAAAAACGAAGTGCGTATGCCGAACCAACTGTATATGAGCAGGTTCACCCGTTACATCTTGAACCAGTTTAGGATAGCTGTTGGCGGCATCTGCACTATCAAAGCAAGCTAGGAACTGATCCAACAACAGGGTTTTGCGTGCAACGGAGGCAATCGGATCATCTTCAATTGTGTCAGCAATCCGGCAGATCAGGTAGGCAACCAAGACGGAGCGGCCTAAGTGACCAGGCAGAAAGCGAATACTAAGCGCAAAGGTTCGTGAAACCTGCGGTAAAATTTCTTGGCAAAACCGTTCAGCTTGCCTTTGCTCAACAGTTGATTCAAGCGTCATCTGGATCATAAATTCACTCCTACACACCATTCAGCCGTCACACACCACATAAAGCAAAATCAATCAGTTTTAAGCCTTCACTGCCACTTGAGTTTTGGCTCAAAAGATGTTCGTTAGCTGCTTGATTGCTAAACTGTCTTGCGAGGAAGATAGCACAAGCAAATTGAAACTCACTAATTTTCAACACGTCAAGTCTGCGAGTCTTTCTGCATTTAAATGTAAATACTAAGCA
Source organism: uncultured Synechococcales cyanobacterium (assembly GCA_902806435.1). Lineage (GTDB taxonomy): Bacteria > Cyanobacteriota > Cyanobacteriia > Thermosynechococcales > Thermosynechococcaceae > CADCWO01. The sequence continues at coordinate 13,371 of CADCWO010000084.1, forward strand.
ATTTAGTTAGTTCCTTGTCTCAACCGATTCAGATCATTTTTGTCCCTCAAGGGCCGGAGTACCAAGCTGTTAGTCAAGCTTTAAACCAAGCTGGGGTACCCATAACCGTGCTGGCGATTCCCGTTGGACCAAAACCCTTGATTCAATATCTAGTCAAACTCCAGGTTCACGGAACCATTACTGGCCAGAACCTGAGTGTTCTACTGATGGGTTTATGTGGGAGCTTGACTCCCCAGCATACCGTTGGTGATGTTGTGCTCTACCAAGGATGTGTTTGTAGGACGAACACAGCTTCCAAATTGTTGCAGTGCAATCCAAATTTGACGGCAATGCTCCAAGCTAAGCTGAACACTTCTACTGCCACAGTTAAAGCTTTAACTAGCGATCGCTTAGTTTATCTTGCAGCAGAAAAACAGCAGCTTGCTCAAACCTACGACACAGATGTCGTCGATATGGAAGGTTATGCTGCTCTGAAAGTTTTGGCTCAAGCCGGGGTCGCTGTCGGAATGGTCCGCGTGGTCAGTGACGATTGCCACCACGACTTGCCTAACTTGACCGCCGCTTTCAACCCGGCGGGTAAACTTCAGCCCTTACCCCTAGCGCTCGGGCTATTACGGCAACCGGTTGCCGCAACCCGACTGATTCGCGGTTCCCTGAGAGGGTTAAGAGAGTTGCGTGAAGTCACAACCCACCTGTTTAAAGGCTAGCTGTGGCAAGGTTGGCTGTTAACAGGCCTTGGGTACGCAAAATCATTTAAGTAGAGGGACTTAAAAAACCATAATATGGGCAGGTGTTGTTCCTCATGACTAAAGATGCCTGCTGCCACCAGAATTACTTTAACCCCTCAAGAAGAGTACACCTTACACGAACTGAGT
>CADCWO010000085.1 GCA_902806435.1 uncultured Synechococcales cyanobacterium
AATCTTTGTTTTGTCAGGCTGATGATGAAGAGACTTGCAGCTTCTTAGAGATCTCAAATCGGTTCTATAGAATCCATTTGGGATCTTTGATGACGATGTAAGAGGGACAATAAATGCCATACTCCAGCAGCCTAACCGACAAAGAGTGGGAACTCATCAAACCCTTGTTGCCCCAGAAGAAGCAAACCCGGCCCCCTCGATGGAGCAAACGACAAATCCTGGACGGCATCTTCTATCAACTTAAAAACGGCTGCAATTGGTGTGACTTGCCGAAAGAATTGCCACCCTACTCTACTGTCTTCTGGCACTACAAACAATGGCGCTCAGATGGTGTCATCGACCGCATCTTAGCAATATTACATCGACAAGTCCGAGCGAAAGTAAAAAAAACCGAAATGGACGCGTCTGCTGATCATCGATTCGCAAGCGGTCAGAAACACTTGCAATGCTAGTATTGCCTCGAAAGGCTTTTGTCACTACAAATGCACCAATGGGATCAAACGCCATCTTGCCATTGACACCTTAGGATTTCCGTTTTTCACGCATTGCACGAAAGCCAACATCTCTGATGACCAGGGGTTAGTTGAACTACTCAGTCGCAATCTTGATTATTTTCGGGCGAAACCCGTCAACATTCCCAAGATTACCATTCTGCTCGATCAGGGGTATCATCCCGACAAGCTCATTGCTCCCTTGCAGCAACTCTACCCGCAAATCATGACGAAGATTCGCTTTGAACTCGCTCCGAAGCCCACTAAGGCGCAGAAGGCAGTACAAGGGAGAACAGGATTTGTTCCGGTGGCGACTCGATGGGTGGTGGAACGGTCGAATGCTTGGATGGAGCGCTGTAAGAGTTTAGTCAAGAACTTTGAGCGCACACTTGACCATGCGACAGCCAAACTTAACCTGTGTTTTATTCGATTAATGCTCAAGCGGCTAGCAAGTCCTTAGATCCCAAATGGGTTCTATAGAGAAAGGCAGCTATTGCTCCAAGTAGAAAAACAAGGAATTTGATCTGGCGCTGAGCGAGGAAATGAGCAACTTTCTTCAGCATTGCAAGCTGGGATGATCATTTTCAAGGGAGTTTCTGCTAATGCATGATGCTCATTTCAGCAAAAAAGTTCAAAGTGCTTTACCGTAACGGGAACACAGCAGCGATCGCATACTCGCGCTGAGTTTAGATCAAATTGATGGACAACTACGGTGGGATAATTTGATGGTCGTTAAACCTTAGAAGGCTGCGATAAGACAGAGATGAAAGGATCAACCTCTATAGCTTTGATTGTTCTCGACACGAACATCTTCATCGCAGCAGCTTTCAACCGGAGTAGCCATTCGGCTAGCATTATTAAAGCTGTTAGGCAAGGGCAGCTTCGGATGCTCTGGAATCAGAAAACCTGCCGAGAGACTGAGCAGCTCCTCCAGAAAATCCCTCAGCTTTCTTGGGATAGGTTTTCTGATCTCTTTCAGGAAGAGGATTGCTATCGAGAGGAGGTCAATCATGAGAGATTTAGCTTTGTAGCTGATCCAGAGGATCGCAAGTTTGTGGCTTTGTCGGAAGCAGTAGGGGCAACCTTGGTTACTCAGGATCAGGATTTACTGAGTGTCAGGAGATTGATATGTGTTCCTGTACTAAGGCCGAGAGAACTGATTGAGCAAATTCTACTCAAAACAAGTTGATTAAAGGAATACTGATAGAAGCAACCCTTACAAATGTTTTGATGAGCTTGCGAACAGTAATTGCCACGAGGTATGTTACCCCTTTGCGTGAAGGTGGGTCGCTTCCGGCGATCGTGGAGGCAGACGATGATGGAGTGTATGTGCTCAAGTTTCGAGGTGCGGGTCAGGGTGTCAAAGCTCTAATTGCTGAGCTAGTCGCGGGGGAAATTGCTCGTGCATCCAGGCTACTGGTGCCGGAGCTCGTCTTTGTTGAGCTTGACCCAGAACTTGCTCGTACTGAGCCTGATCCAGAAATACAGGACTTGATCAGGGCCAGCGCTGGCCTCAACCTGGCGCTCGACTACCTGCCCGGTTCTGTGACGTTTGACCCGGTTGCAAAGAAACCCGAAGTAGATCTTGCCTCTTCGATAGTCTGGCTCGATGCTTACGTGACGAATATTGACCGGACCGCACGCAACACGAACATGCTTATTTGGCATCGACGGCTCTGGCTCATCGATCATGGTGCCGCTCTCTACTTCCACCACACCTGGGCTAACTACCTTGAACGCAGCCGCTCCCCTTTCTCAATGATCAAAGAGCACGTCCTACTCCGGTTTGCCAGCGCTTTGCCAGAAGTAAATTCAAAAATGGCTGAGCGCCTCACCCCAGACATTATTGAGGGCATCGTTAAACTTATACCTGATGCTTGGTTAGTTGAAGGCTCTCCATTCAGTAGGAGTGACCAACACCGGGATGCTTATATCGAGTACCTACTAAGCCGCCTTGAGCTGCGGCATGTTTTCTTGGAGGAGGCGATCCGTGCACGATCACTTCACGTATGATTACGCTGTAATTCGCCTTGTTCCTAAAGTCGAACGCGAAGAGTTTATCAACGTTGGAGTACTAGTCTCATGCCCAGCTAGAGCATTTCTTGAGGCTGGCATTGAATTAGACGAGCAGCGGTTGCTGGCGCTCGATGCAACCCTTGATATCGAAATAATCCGAGAGCACTTAGCAACCATCCCTACCATTTGTAGTGGCGGAGATCAGGCAGGCCCGATTGGCCAATTACCGCAGAGGGAGCGCTTCTACTGGCTTATTGCGCCCCGAAGCACCATCATTCAGACGTCATCTATGCACACTGGCTTTTGCAGGGATCCAGCTACTATGCTTGAGCATTTGCTTGAGGTAATGGTACGTCCACGGCTCTTGAAGTACCGGTAAACGATGTCCTCGATTTCCAAGCCAGTCTTTAAGGTTCAGAACTTGACTCCGCAGGCTTTCAAGACCTGTATCCTGGCCGCTATGCTGAGCTAAGGTGGCTCAGGCTCACATATCTGTAATTTCGCACTCATTTCATCGTTCGTCAGATCCACTACGAGCAATATAACGGTTGAACTCAGCGGCGACAAGTAAAGCTTAACTCAGCGCGCTTAGAGCGTCCGCTGCAGTGACCTAGTTAGGTGTGATCCAGCTTGGTGAAGCGGCAGATCAGATATGCTGCGAGGCAAAAGAACGGTGCCCAGCCAACGAGGAAGAAAAAAACGCTGGCGAAAACGGACCAGGCTGGTTGCCCAGATATGTGCTCGTAGATGGATCGTCGCCCTTGATCGCGATGGCGATCGCTGGCCCAAACCCCTGAAGCGCACCCCACCAACTGAATGCTGCCATGCAGCTCATGCCAAAGCGATGTCGCGCCACATCCGCCGCACGGTTTTTATCCGAGGACGAGGTTGTTTGTGACATGATGATAACAATGAGGATGAAAGTCCAGATCATCCACAGCGCACCAGTCCACGGATTGAGTCGCAAAGTGATGATGAGCGTGAGTACTAGTCCGGTCGCAACGAGCAGGGTGAGCACCACTGTGACAGCCGTCTCCCTGGACTGCCGACGGAATACACGCGGCGGTGTGACCTCTCGTAAAATGTAGAGAATACAGAGACCCACAAACAGGAAGCCCAGGCGTGCTGGATAAGTGCTGGGCATGGTGTAACCTGCATATTTCGTATGGTTTTCTTTCACGAAAAAGCAGAGTCGAAGCACGTCGAGCATGATACCGGTGAGCGCCACGATGAGCATCGACCAAGCGAAAAAGCGTCCGGAGCGCACGTGTGATTTGCTGCCCTTTCGCGCTGTGAAGGCCACAATACCCGAGAGCGGTGCGATCGCCCCAGCGATGATGTGGAGTAAAAGCATCATCAAGAAGAGGGAGTTCGCAAAGGAGCTTCCGTAACTGACTGGCTTGTGAAGCAAGAACGTTGATTCCATTGCTTACTCCTACTCTGACTGCATGCGGCTTACAAGTAAGGCATTATTCGGC
>CADCWO010000086.1 GCA_902806435.1 uncultured Synechococcales cyanobacterium
AAGCCAACGCTGAGTACCTGGGGATGCTACAAGCCGGACAACCCCAGGATTGACCAGAACAAGACCCAGAGTAAGGGTAAAACTGAGGTTCGCAAGTATGAGAACCCCGCAGGCTCAAGTCGAGTTCCTTTTCTGCCGCAAGTCCCTGATGAGATAGCAGAACGGGTCTATCAGAAACATGGCATCAACCCGACTGAGGCAGAGCGTCAAAGTGGCTTCTGGTTTGTCGTCAAACAGTACAGTCAAATCCCGATCACCATCACCGAGGGGTTCAAGAAAGACCTATCCAGCCTCAGCCAGGGAGAGGTAACAATCGGCCTGACCGGAACCAACCACATCTACCGCGCCAATGACCAAGACGGCAACAAGCTCTCTCAGCGACTGCTGAATGACCAAATCGCTGTCTTTGCCCAAAGTGGCCGAGAGTTTCGCTTTGCCTATGACCAGGACAGCAAAGCGGCAACCGTTCGCAACGTCAGGCGAGATATGGTCAGAGGAATCGAACTACTTGAAGACAGGGGATGTGATTGCAAGGTTGTCCAATGGAATCCTGAAGACGGCAAGGGGCTGGATGACCTGATTGCCAACCAGGGACCGCAGGCTTATAGTAGGGCTCAACGCGATGCCATCACGTCAAACCGGGATAAGCATACCCATTACCGCACGGAGTACAACACTATAGCCCGGAAGGTAGCCAGTGAGCTTGGCAATGTTAGTGCCGAAAGGTTGGACTTGGAAGTTTACATCAGAGCACTACAAAAAGGTGAAGAGTCTGATGGGGCAAGATTTGTCGGAGAGTCTGACACAGCGCGAAGCTTGCGCGCCGCCAGGCGGTCGCTGCGTAAGCAAAAGCCAGCAACTGCTGAACATTATGTAAAGGCGATCTCCTCTGTGGCTGGAACTTATAAGCGTCTGTCTGAGCGGGATGTAGAAGACCTGGATGAGCTGATGAGGAGGGCCGTTCAACGGCAAGCTGCTGCTCTGGAGCTAGAAGATGAAAAGTTTATAAACTTGGGCAACGCCTACGGTAAAAGGCCCCGAACAGGGCCAGGGCTATAAACTGACACTAAAGTGATTATCAGTCAATCCGCTGCTTGAGGTATTAGGCTGTTCTAGACTTAGAGAGATGCTATGTGATTCAACACCATGAGCTACCGCGATATTATTACGATTGAGCCGGATAAGCGGGGTGGTAAGCCCTGTATCCGACGAATGCGGATCACTGTTTATGATGTTCTGGGATGGTTAGCGGCTGGTATGTCTCATACAGAAATCATAGAAGACTTTCCTGAGTTAACAGAGGAGGACATTAGAGCTTGCCTTGAATTTGCCGCTGACCGTGAACATCGTTTAGTTGCTTTGGTAGATGAGGTTTGAAGCTACTTTTTGATCAAAACTTGAGTCGCAAACTAGTGGCTCGGTTAGCAGACGTTTTTCCTGGTTCCAGCCACGTTCAGTTTCATGGGCTAGAAGAGAAGACTGACACTGAAATATGGGAATTTGCTAAAGTGAATGACTTTTGTATCGTGACTCAAGATGCAGACTTTGCCGAAAGAAGCCGTTTGTACGGCTCTCCCCCAAAAGTTGTATGGTTACGCTGCGGAAATACACCAACAAAACAAGTTGAAGTTCTACTTCGTTTTGGGATAGAAGCAATTCAAGAGCTGCTGAATAATCAAAGTCTACAATGTCTGGAAATATACTAAAGTTGTGCCTGTACTTTTTAGGGCTTATCATGCTACTTCGAACCTGACTGTCAGTTCAAAGGGAATATTCAGGCCCGTAGAGGAAATATCGCTTCATAACAAAATCAACTAGCTTATAGGCCAAAAATCTTGAGCTAACGTCTCACGAACTGTATAAGGACACTCCTGCGGAAATACCGCTAAGTCCAATCCAGTTTCAGCTACTGCAAGTGAGCGGGCATCTTCATAACACTCCAAAAAGGTTTCTTCAAGATAAGGCTTGAGGCTGGGAGCATTCTTAAGCTGCCGTTGAAGGCGCTGCCGGTGCTCTACGATTGATGCTCTCCAACTGCTTGTATGCCGTTCGGACTGGAACTGCCATTTCAGCAAATGAATCAGAATAACTTTTAGGTTGCTGTATAGAGCATCCCGCTCCCGTCTGCTCAAATCCTCCACCTCTTCAACCAAGTTTTCCAGATCCACTGCGTCAAAACGGTGCTCCCTCAATAACTGCGCTGTCTGGTTCACCCACTCCACAAAATCGGTTTCATACAAGGTTGATACTACTTTCGCGGAACTCATAAGCTAGTCCTTATGGAGCAATCTCTGTTCCCAGTTTACGTTGCTTTTGAGCTTGAGGCTCTCTTTGAGTTGGCTGGGGCGGTAGTGAATTAATGGCAGTTTGCCGCTGCGCTGCCGTGATCGCGATTTCGGCAAATTGCTCAGCCTTATCTGGACCAAGAGTAGCCTCAAGCTCTTTATACCTCGGAGCCTCGCTCAAAATGTTGTGAACTTGCGGAATCGTGTAATCTTCATTGAGGGCAGCCTGCGCCACTTGTTTGGCCTGGAGAAAGGGAGGGAGGTTAGGATCAAGCCCCTGACTCCAATTTTGGAATTGAGAGTCTTCTGGGGGAGAAAAAGCCTGACTCGGTGCTGAACTATTCCACAGGTCTACATCATCTCTGACCCTGCCCCAGCCACTATCGGGGACAAGTGGATTGGTTCTCATTGCTAGTTCTTGAGAATCACTTAATCCGTCCCAATCTGAATCCGCGCTATAGGGATTAGTGCCCAGGATGATTTCTTGCTGATTGGTCAGGCCATCACCATCAAAATCCTGATACCTCCACAAGTCCTCAGTCGGTGAATTGCGGAAATCCTGCTCGACTGGAGTATAACTTTCAAATGGGTCATTGATATTCATAAAAACTCCTATTTCAATGCTTCAAGATGTAGGACCGACGTTGGCTAACCGCCAACCATCGTCGTACTTTTCAAAGCTGGCTGTGTCTATGTACCTAAGCACCGCAAACGCCCTTATACCTTCAAGGGTTTGGAAGATTTAACTTGTTGAGACTGCTGCTGTTGAGGCATTTGCTCTTGCATCAGTTTAACCCCAGCAGCGTCCACCATTTTCTCAAGTGTCTGTCCAGCCACTTTTGCTCCTTGAGCTTGAGTGAGCTTCTGGTAGCTGGGATCATGAGACTTCAGCATGTCTAGAACCTGCTCACGCTTGACTCCAGCCTCGAGTGCATTAGCCGCAATATCTTTAGTCGCTTGTAATCCATTCGGTTTAACTCCTTCTGAAAAGCGCTCGTACAACCCCTGCGAAGGTGATTCGGGTGTCTTAACCTCAACTTTAGCTGACTGCTTGCTCAAGCCCACCCCGTCAATCAACACCCGGCCATCCCTAACATGCAGGAGCACCTGGTTCCCCTGGCTAATCTTGACCGACCCTTTCAAGGAAGCCGGGTCACTCAGCGCCTTTTTGATCAGCTCAGTCTGTTCATTGGTAATTGAAGTATTGCGTGGGTCGATGTCCCCATCCTTCATTTTGAAGACAGTCTTGCCATTGACATCAATCTGTAAGCGGTCCACGTTGAGCCTTCTCTGGTCAAGGTTCTGCACAATACCCAACGCATAGTCTTCCGCCTCCCTTGAACTTTTGGGCGTAGGAACCGTTTCTGGCTCAAGCCCTGGCTGAGACTGCTGGCTAGGAGCAATATATTCCGAGCCATTGTGAACTCTCCTTTAAGTAATTTTGATACTTTAGATTTTGCTTGAGCAAGAACTGCTTGAGTTTTAGCGATCGCCGCCTGGACATTGGCGACTGTATCCCCGATGTAGACTTTTGCTCCTTTCCAACCTGGCTGGATACCTGCTGAGCTGCATTGAGGATGGCGCGGCCTGAGAAAATGCCTGTGGACAATTCACCCAGAATCTGGCCTCCTCTTTCTACACCGCCAAGCACAACGGGAGTGACGGCCTGATCAATGCCATTAGCCGCATACCGTATACT
>CADCWO010000087.1:0-7297 GCA_902806435.1 uncultured Synechococcales cyanobacterium
CAACAGGGTTGGGATCATCAGTACCCCGAACCAGCCGACGTACAGCCGGTTGTCGGTGCTGGTGACCCAGTTGCAGAACCGCTCCCACACATTGGCGCTTTCGCGTCTCTGTAAGGTTGTTGTCATGATTACAGTGATGATTAGTTAATAGACAATGGATGAATTGGGTTCCGAAAGAGAAGGAACTTCTGTACAGAACCCATCATGTTTAACATTAACCCTTATGTTGCAGTTTGTAAAGTTGTTAAGATTCTGCTTAGCCGGGTGGCCATTGCATTTGTCGACCTCCTAGGAGATGCAGATGTAAGTGCGAGACTGTTTGACCGCCGTCAGGACCATTATTAATCACAACTCGATAACCCTGAGACAGGTTTAATTGGTCGGCAACTCGCTTCGCCGTTAGCAATAAATGACCCATTAAGGCGTGATCCTGGGATCCAGCATCGGAGAGTTGAGCAATGGGCTGTTTTGGAATCACTAGAACATGGACTGGAGCTTGCGGGGAAACGTCCCGAAAGGCGATCGCCAGATTATCCTCATAGACAATATCGGCTGGAATTTCCCGGCGAATAATCTTGCTGAAAATCGTTTCTAAAGGTTGGTTCATAGGTTGTGCTAGCTCCCTACAGGGAAAACTTTAATCTGGCTAATAGCTTCCTCTGAAGTTTAGTCAGATTGACCAAAACTGAGCCAGCTCCGGTAGATCTAATACCTCCACTTCCCGGCTTTCCCACAACTTAAACCAAAGCTAAAGACTCAATGCCTAAAAATTTTGATTATTGATTTTGGTGTAACCCAAGTAGAAATGGTATCTAAGTAGTTCCAAGGAACTGCTAACTGCGTCTAAAATGAGCCAGATGCTTCTATAAACTTGAGACTCAACTAATGACAATTACCCCACTGTTGCAGCCAGCGTTCAGCAAGTGCTGTGCCCTAAAGATTATTAGCGGTCTGAATAATTTTAATGCTCAGCAAGTGCTGATGATTGTAAAAGCGGCCGAGCAAGGGGGAGCAACGTTTGTTGATATCGCGGCTGACGCTTCACTGGTCCAAGCGGTCCGTCAGGCAACCCATTTACCTATTTGTGTCTCCGCCGTAAAACCTGAGCGATTTGTTGCAGCCGTTGAGGCGGGTGCCGACCTAATTGAGATTGGCAACTTTGATAGCTTCTACGCCCAAGGGCAATATTTTGGAGCAGCAGAAGTATTGGCTTTGACGCAGCAGACGCGATCGCTGCTCCCTGAGATCACTTTATCCGTGACCGTTCCCCATACGCTTGAGTTAGATCAACAGGTGCAACTGGCAGAGGCTCTGGTCAAAGCCGGGGCCGATATTATTCAAACCGAGGGGGGAACCAGTAGTAGTCCTTCCCATCCTGGTGTGTTGGGCTTAATTGAAAAAGCAGCCCCCACCCTGGCAGCAGCCTATGAAATAAGTCGGTCTGTCACCGTACCCGTTTTGTGTGCCTCTGGGCTCTCTAATGTCACAGCACCCATGGCAATCGCGGCAGGGGCAGCAGGCATCGGCGTTGGCTCTGCCATCAACCAGTTAAACAGTGAATTAGCGATGATTGCCGCAGTTCGTAGTTTGGTGGAAGCCCTGGCACAGAGCCCTGTCACAGCTCCTAAGATTTAAGAGTATTCCAGCTGCTCAGCGATTTTTAGGATGGGATCTGTGCAAACGGTAGAGTTTCGCACAGAGAGACTATACCAGTTGCTGTTTGGTTTAGAGAATCACCAAGAATATCCATTTCAACACTCAACGTAGGAAACTAGATAGTGTGATGCAAACGAATCTGGAGGGTTTATGCGAGCAGTGCTAATGGCCGGTGGCTCAGGAACACGGTTGAGACCCCTGACCTGTGATCTTCCCAAGCCAATGGTGCCCATCCTGAACCGGCCAATTGCTGAGCATATTATTAACTTGCTCAAGCGACACCAGATCACTGAGGTGATTGCCACACTGTTTTACTTGCCCGATGTGATGCGAGATTACTTCCGTGACGGCACTGACTTTGGGGTGCAGATGACCTATGCCGTTGAAGAAGATCAACCTTTGGGCACCGCAGGCTGTGTTAAAAACATTGCTGCTCTGCTTGACTCAACGTTCCTTGTGATCAGTGGTGATAGTGTTACTGACTTTGACCTGACGGCGGCAGTTGAGTTTCATCGGCAAAAGCAATCAAAAGCGACGCTGGTGCTGACACGGATTGCCAATCCTGTAGAGTTCGGGGTAGTGATCACTGACGAAGAACAGCGGATTTGTCGATTTTTGGAAAAGCCCTCTTCTAGTGAAATTTTCTCCGACACGATTAACACTGGCATTTATATCCTGGAGCCAGATGTTCTAGACTATCTACCGGTTGATGAAGAATGTGACTTTTCCAAAGACCTTTTTCCCCTACTGCTCGAAAAAGGTGAGCCAATGTATGGTTACATCGCTGAGGGTTACTGGTGTGACGTTGGTAACTTGGATGCTTACCGTGAGGCTCAGTACGATGCTTTGGAGCGCAAAGTCAAGCTTGACTTTCCCTATGCAGAGGATACTTCTGGTATTTGGTTAGGCCAAAATACGTTTATTGACTCGACTGCTCAGATTGAACCCCCCGTTTTAATTGGTAGTAATTGCCGGATTAGTGCCCGTGCTCGGATTGAACCGGGAACTGTGATTGGCGATAACGTGACGATCGGTGCTGATGCCGATATTAAGCGCCCGATTATTTGGAATGGTGCGATCGTGGGCGAAGAAGCCCACCTGCGAGCTTGCGTCATTGGTCGCGGGACTAGAGTAGACCGTCGGGCTCACATTTTAGAGGGGGCGGTTATCGGCTCTCTCTCAACGGTAGGAGAGGAAGCTAAGGTTAATTCAAGTGTAAGAGTCTGGCCCAGCAAAAAGATTGAAGCTGGGGCAACGTTGAACATCAACTTGATCTGGGGAAATATCGCGCCGCGCAATTTGTTTGGTCAGCGGGGTGTGTCGGGTCTAGCCAATGTCGATATTACCCCGGAGTTTGCCGTTAAACTGGGTGCTGCCTATGCTTCCACGCTTAAGCCCCGTGCCCAAGTTATGGTGTCGCGGGACCAGCGCAGTATCTCCCGCATGGTATCGCGTTCGATCATCTCAGGCTTGATGTCAGTTGGGGTGAATATCCAGAACTTAGAAGCAACGGCACTACCTCTGTCGCGCTATATCGCGCCAACTTTATCGGTTGCTGGAGGAATCCATGTGCGGATTCATCCTGAGCGATCTGACCATATCTTGATCGAGTTTTACGACAACAAGGGCATCAATTTATCTAAATCGAAAGAAAAGAAAATTGAAGGGGCCTACTTTAAGGAAGATTTCCGACGGGCGCGGATTGAAGACATCGGCGGCATTACCTACCCCAGCCGCGTCATTGAGACCTATGCCGCTGGGTTTGAGAAAAATCTGAACGTGGAAGCAATCCAGCATAGTAAATCCAAAGTGGTGATTGACTATGTTTATGCTGTTTCCGGGGCAGTACTGCCGCAGTTGCTAAACAAGTTTGGTTGTGATGCCGTAGTCCTAAACTCCAGTCTGAGCCAGACAATTCCAACAGCGGAAGATCGAGAAGGATTACTGAACCAGCTAGGTCACGTTGTAGAGGCATTAAAGGCCAGTTTAGGAGTCCAAGTTACAGCTAACGGCGAACAGCTGATCTTGGTGGATGAGTCAGGTAGCCCAATCCGGGGTGAAGTCTTAACGGCGCTGATGATCAATATGAGCCTGACGGTTCATCCTCGCGGTACGGTGGTAGTCCCTGTACAAACTTCTAGTGCGATCGAACAAATTGCCCGCCGTCATGATGCCAGGGTGATTCGCACGAAGGCTAACCCTACAGCCTTAATGGAAGCTTGTCATCAAAATCCTGACGTAGTGATTGGGGGGAGTGCGGAAACCGGATTTATTTTTCCGCAGCTTCATCCTGGGTTTGATGCCATGTTCTGCATTGCCAAGCTGATTGAGATGCTGACGTTGCAGGAACAAACCTTGGGCCAAATCCGAGCGGAGTTGCCACGGATTTATCACCGGGGGCAAGTAGTTCGGTGTCCCTGGACAATGAAGGGCGCCCTAATGCGCCATTTGGTTGAAACCCATCCCCCCGAGAACTTAGAGTTAATCGATGGGGTGAAGATTCTGAATCGCCAGCATGATAGTTGGGTACTGGTGCTGCCTGATGCTGGGGAACCTTTAGTTCACATCTTTGCTAACAGCAGCGACCGAGGTTGGGTTGATGAGACTTTAAGGGAGTACCGGAATCGGGTACAAGACTTTACAGACCAAGAACGAGATTTTGAAGCTGTGGTAGGAGATTAGTCGCATCTTGGCTTAAGATTCAGACCTGCCAAGCGGGAACGATTCGAATGGCCGGGTGCAGCTATCGGAGCGCGATAGTGGCTGATAGTTTGGTCTAAGGGTTAGATTAGGATTGGAGAAGTTAATCAGGCAAGGGAGCGATCGCACCTTATGAATAGCTGCATTTTGATGGCAGAAGTGATCAAAAATCCAGAAATTCGCTACACCCAAGACGGCCAGATGCCGATCACCGAGATGTTAGTCCAGTTTGCAGGGTTGCGAGCTGAAGATCCCAGTGAAACGTTGAAGGTGGTTGGGTGGGGAAATCTAGCTCAACAAATTCAGGAGCAATTTCACGAGGGCGATCGCGTTGTGATCGAAGGCCGTTTAGGCATGAACACCATTGATCGCCCAGAGGGGTTCAAGGAAAAGCGGGCCGAACTGACTGCTACTCGAATTCACAACGTTGCCACAACTGAAAGCATTGGCGGTACTGATAGTAGCAGTAGCTCATCCTCCACTTCGCCCCGTCCTGCGAGTCCAAAAACCACAGCGGCTCCCCGAGCCCAAAAGCAACCAGAACCAGCAGCGACTGGCAGTTTTGAGCCCAGTTATGACGATATTCCATTTTGAGGCGCTAGCGCCTCAGGTCGCAGAACCTTGGGAATTTCTCCTAAGACACGAGTAGCAACCTGTTCGGCCGTTTCATTGGCAGCTACCGTTACCTGAACATCAGCTTGCTCGTACAGCGATCGCCGTTGCTCTAATAATTCCTGAAGCCTAGTCAATTGATCTCCATGCTGTAGCAGGGGTCGGGAGGTACTTGGTTTTAATCGGGCATGAAGCTGCTGCACAGGTACATCCAGCCAGACCACCAGGCCATGGTGTAGGTAGCTCCAGTTCAACCGTTCTAGAACAATACCGCCGCCGGTCGCGATCGCCAGGTTCTTATAAGCCGATAGCTCAGAAAGTACCTGGCTTTCTAAGCGGCGGAACTCTGGCTCTCCGGCTGTTGCAAATATCTCAGTAACCGATTGGCCCATCAGCTGCTCGATCACGCTATCCGTATCAAAGAAGTGATAGTTCAGTTTTTTGGCCAGCAAGCGACCTACGGTTGTTTTCCCAACACCCATTAGGCCAACCAAATAGAGATTGACACCTTTTAGATTTAAGGCTTGCCCAGTCAAAATACTTCCAAACCTTGCAATAGATAACCTATCGCCATTCTAAAGTTTTCGGGCCCCTTGATCATGGTTTCTATTGCACAAACATAAGTTCTGAACACTGTGCCACTCCGCAACTGGTGAATCGTTGTATGCTAAGGCGCTTAGATTGATGCAACCTTTCTAAGCCACCCTCGAGAACCTGTGTTGCTAAGGATTGGGTTGCTGGGCAAGGAATGCCTCAATTTCCGCCGCCGTCGGTTGAGCGGCGATCGCACCCGGCTTGGTAGTCGTCAAAGCTCCGGCAGCACTGGCGTAGGTGGCGACCGCTCTGGCGGTATCTGGGTTTTCTAAAATGTGAATTCCTTTATGGCAAACTTGGTGCACAAAGCCAGCGACAAAGCTATCTCCAGCCCCAGTTGTGTCTACCACCTGCACCGGAAAGACAGGGACTTGGCCTTCATGACCGCCTAAGCAGTAAGCACTTCCGCGTTCCCCAGCTGTTACCAACACACCTTCAGCAGTGTCAATCCGGTGGGCAATTACGCCAGGATCTACGGTGCCAAATAACCATTGCGCCTCCTCATCTGACAGCTTCAAGAAGTCCACCCGCTTGATCAAGTCTTGAACCAATTGCACAGCAGCATCGGGATTAGGCCAGAAGATAGGCCGCCAGTTGACATCCAGTAAGATCTTGACGTAGAACCGCTCCGCTAACTCCAGGGCTTGGTAGATCGCCTGTCGCGTTTCTGGGTAGGCCAGTTCCAAGGTTCCCAAAACTAAAAAATCAGCGCTCTCAAATAGCGATCGTGATAACTTATCCGCCCGCAAGCGAGTATCCGCAAATTCCGTTGTATCGTACGCTCCAAACCCGGCAAAGTGGCGATCGCCCGATTCTGACCGTGTCACATAGACCTGGCGGGTAGGCGCGATCGGATGATGCTGCACCCCTGTCACATCTACATTGAGGGAATGCAGCAGTGTTACTAGCTCTTCCCCTGGCTCATCTTGCCCAACACAACCTATGAAGCCAGCAGAAGTTCCCAGTTTGACAACTCCACAGGCAACATTAGCGGGTGCTCCCCCTGGATAAGGTGTCCATGACTCTACAGCTTCCAGCTCGCGCCCAAGCTGATCCGCTAAGCAGTCAAATAGAACTTCACCCAAGCAAAGTACACGAGGGGCAGGCATAGATCACACTCCTTTTAGCTTTTTTCAGCCTACCAGAAGTGGTGGAAAAGTTATGGTCAATGTTGCCTTTTTTATTAGGCTAAACCTATCTCCTTTCAAGAGGATAAAAATCTAAGCAGGAGCAAGTTTATAAATTAGGGATTAAGCACTAGTTTCCATAACTAATGCCATGGCTATGAGACTATACAGCTTATTCAGACTTTCGTGTTCCTAACTTACTTGATGCTTTTCTAGGTTGAGAAGTGGCCTGCCAAAGAGTACTTAGCTTCAGCCCGGTTAGTCTTGAAAATTTGCTGCCTAAGAGCAACATCTCGATTCAACACTCTCTTTCCTGCAATTCCAAAGTCTCTACGTTTTGAGAATTTTTGCCTTTTCTATTTCCTAAAAGTTTGTCAAACTATTAGCGGATTTTTAGCTTGCATTATTAGTTTTAGCCATTAAAAAGCTAAGTTAGGTCCTGAGTTAACGAAAGTTAAGCCCAAGAAAAATTTCAAGTAAAATGGAGGGAATGTTAACCAAAGGTGAGGATATCATGCAATGAAATCTTTATAAGTTATAAGTACGTTGCCGCAGAAGTTCATAAGGCGTTCCAGACACGCTCAACTTTGTGTAGATGGAGAGTGGCA